>JAIIAN010000660.1 GCA_022717655.1 Bacillota bacterium
GTATCTGTACAGATAAAAGCAAGCCAGTCTTTGCGATTCGCTTTATTTCTTACGCATACGATTTTTGCCGGAATTGGATTTTCCTTTCCTACCATGACATCAACAGAAAGCAGATATTTTGATCTGCCACGACGTTTTTTATTTCGGGAATAGATCTCTTTGATATTCAGCTGTTCACCACAGTAGGAATATTTGATCCGACTGCTTTTCTTGATCATGGCAATTACATCCATACCTTTGGAATGAATGGCTGTAATCTGTGCCGGGTTGGAAAACCAGGAATCAAACAGGACATAGTCTGCATTCATGCCTGCACGGAGGGCAGTATCCAGTAATGTCATCATTGCCTCTGGCGCTTTTGTCTGAGCAAGCTTACGTCTTTTTCCTGCAAGTGTTCTGTGATCAAAATCCTTTACCGGGCCGATGATATTTGTATCCTTTGAAGATGCTAATAGACAGCTGTTTACAGGGATTAGTGTATTTCCATCACTCCAGCTTAAAGTAAGCATCCGGAAGCCCTTTTTGAAATGCATATCCGTGTGGTCAAAAACTTTTGATCCCAGTTCTGTTTTTTTACAGCTGGTACGGTTGAAAAGACTGTCATCAATAATGAAAACATTTTTTCTTTCCTGATTTGTCAGATCACGAATGTCATTGTTGACGATGTCGGCTGCAAGAAGAGAAGTAAAACGGAGCCAGTTTGTTTTTGCAGAATTAAGGAAACGGTAAAAAGTGCTCTTAGAAAAAGCTTCCTTAAAAGAGCCGGTCCGTTGCTGCATATACATACTTCTTCCGACAAAAATGTTGCTGAGTTTGTAACGAAGCAGAGAAACAGGCGAAATACCTTTTTCTTTCATTCCATTACATCTGGCAAGAAGCTTACCGACATGATGTTTGGAAAAAAATCTCTGAACACAATCACTTAAGTCGTTCTCATTGAAATGATTTTGTGGTATACTGGACATGGCATAAATCTCCTTTGTAAAGATGGTTTCTAGTCAATTCCATTATACCAAACGGATTAGGTTTATGCCTTTTTTATTGGCTGAAATATTGAATTTTCAAGGTTCAACACACC
>JAIIAN010000661.1 GCA_022717655.1 Bacillota bacterium
TCCGCAGTTCCGGTTCCGGACCCGCAGTTAAGCAGAACCAGAAAACGTATCGTGCTTGAGGGTGATATCCCAAGCCCGATGAATCCGCCAAGTGGATGCCGGTTCCATACCAGATGTCCATATGCGACGGAAAAATGCAGCCAGGTGACTCCGGAGTTCAAGGAACACGAGCCGGGACACTGGGCAGCGTGCCATTTACTGGATAAGTAGGAAACTACGGTACTGAGTGGTTACAAACTACGAACAGTTACTGGTATCCCCGTCTGAAAACAGACGTTTCGATACAATGCGCTCGAAAAGTATACCGTGCTCGCAGAGCGCAAGGTGCCCGGAATGGGTAAGTGCCCTGGAAGGGTAGAAAAATCAAGGAGGATGTAATTATGAGAAAGACAAAGAAAATTCTGTCTGTAGCATTAGCTTCTACCATGGTACTGTCTTTAGCAGCATGTGGCGGCAAGTCTACAACAGAGACAACTCAGGCAGCAGCAGAAACTACTGCAGCAGCTGAGTCCAGTGCAGCAGAGACAACCGCTGAAGCTGACGGCTTCAATCTGGCTGTATGTCTGGCATCCGAGCCACAGACTCTGGATCCAGCATTAAATACTACTGTTGACGGTTCAATCATGACCCTGCATATGTTTGAGGGTCTTGCAAAGTATGTTAATGATGGTAATGGCAACGCACAGGTCGTAGCTGGTCAGGCAGAGTCCTGGGAGAAGGCTGCGAATGATGACGGTACCGTTACTTATACCTTTAAGCTGCGTCCGGATGCAAAGTGGTCTGATGGCCAGAAAGTAACTGCCGGTGATTTCGAGTATTCCTGGAAGCGTCTGGCTAATCCTCAGACAGCTGCTGACTATACCTACATGATTGATATGGTAAAAGGTTATCAGGAGATTCAGGATGGCGCAGATCCAGATACACTGGCTGTAAAAGCAATTGATGATGATACACTGGAGATCACTTTAAGCTATGACTGCCCATATTTTGAGGATATTCTGGCTTTCCCGGCTACATTACCAGTACGTCAGGATATGGTAGAGGGCAATGATGAGTGGACTTATGATCCGGCTACCTA
>JAIIAN010000159.1 GCA_022717655.1 Bacillota bacterium
GAGTTTTTTAAAAGCTTCTGTCAAAAATTATTCATCCGAGTGGTTTGAGGAGCTTTATACGAAAAAGAAATCTGTAATAAAAACCTACAGTTGGTCGCTTTTTTTACCAGAGGCCAGATTTGGAACTGAAAGAATCCGAATAAGGGGAAATAAATTTTTTATATCGTTTTCGGATGCGAATATGGCGGAGCTGTTAAGGTTTTATAATGCATTTAGTTTGATGAAGAATAAATCACATCCGATGAATAAAAATTCCATGAAACTAGTAGCAATAAAAGCGCGAAACCTGCCAGAAATCAAAGATACTGAACTTATTATAAAAATGCAGAGTTCTTTGATTGTAAGAAAACACAATTCAGAGGATAACACAGATATTTATTATACTTGTGAAGATGCAGAGTTTCCTTCTATGGTGAAGGAAAATTTAAAAGTGTTTCTAGAAAAGCTGAATATTGATATGGATATCAGTGATTTTTCTATTACTCCGTTAAAAGGGAAGAGGGTGGTTTCAAAAGTAATGTCACGTTATACGGACCAGAGCATAGGAATTTATAAGTTAACTGGAGATCCGAAGCTGTTAAATTTATTATATGTAGCAGGACTGGGAAGCAGACGAAGTGAGGCACATGGAAAATTTTCTATTTTATTCTAAATTTTCTTAATTCAGAAAGGGGATGGTTTAGTGGAACGCTATGTAATTACAATGGGCGATTTTTTGAAGAACGCCGGAATTGTAGGGATGGAGTACCTGTTGGAAACAGCAGGTGCTCGAAGAGATGTGGATTATGGAATCACAGAAGATGCACAGGGCTTATGGCTTGACCGAGAATTTGCAGAAAATGTAGAAAATGCAAATTGGACGGATATGGCTTTTAAGGCGTTTGTTAAATGTTTTAGAACATCTACGGTGTATCAGGGAGTAATGGACAGAATAGGACGATGCTTGGACAAAATTACTGAGGGAGAATGGAATCCAGAAAAAGCAGAGAGAGAAGATTTGAAATTTATTAATGACAAACTGCTTTCAAATAGTTATCAGGCTGGGTTTGAAAACATCAAAGATAAGATTGAAGCACCAGATGTCTATTTAAAATTAAAGAAAGAAAAGTTGAGTGATAAACTGCCAGTAGAAGAACTTCAGAAGCGTTTGAGTGAATTACAGGAATTTTTGAAACAGCCAAAATGCGAGGAAACTTTTATTATGAAAAGTGTGGTGTATACTTACATTAATCGCTTTTGGGATGGAAAATGTTTTTTGCTGCGGGCAAATGCAAAAAAAGATATGTGGGAACTATTTGAAAAAGATTTTTCAGAGCCATTTCGGAGTTATTTGAAAGCAGACCATAAAAAAGCAAAAGATTTGTGTATAGATTGTGGTGAGCCAATGAATACAAAAGAAAAGGTTTCTATCGCATTTATGAATGAAATAGGAGATGATTTTACAAGAAAACGTTCTGCTTTTTGGAATTGTAAAGCGGATGCATTTCTTTGTCCTGCCTGTGCTTTTGTTTATGCATTGAGTCCATTAGGTTTTCGTTTATTTGCAAATAAATTTGTGTTTGTAAATATAAATAATAATATTAATGCCTTGATAGATGCAAACTCAAAATCAAGAAAATCCAGTATGGATGGTGAAAAAAAGGAAAATGAAAGATATTCTGTGTGGTTTGCAGAATCCATTAATATTTTATTGAAAGAAAAATTGCAGGAATTTTCTAATATACAAGTAATTTTACGTGGAACAAAGGCAGAAGATAAGTATTTTCTAAGTATTGTAAATAAACGTATGCTAAAAACAATAAGCAGACCAAGTGTAGCGACAGCATTACAATGGCTTGCAAAATCTCAAAATGTAAAAATTAAAAATGAATTTTTGAATGTACATGAAGCGGTGATAGCAAATTTGTTTCAACAGCGTAATCAGTATCAGCTATTAAATCGATTATTAAGAGAAAGTATTGAAAATGAATCTTTCAGTTTTTATGTTAATTGTATTTACGAAATCCAGTTGTGGTATGGAATGGTAGATAAAGATGAAAAAAGAAAGGAGATTGTTATGAACTGTGGAATTATGAAAAAAAGCGGAGCAGATTTAAGAAAAGTAATTATGCAGGCTAAAGGAACAAGTTCTGGAGATTGTTTAAGAGGAACAGTATATCAATTATTAAATGCTTTGTATGTAAATAATGTGTGGAGGTTTTTGGATATTGTATTAAGATTATATAACTCTTATGGTTCAAGAAAGAATGAGAACGGACCAGAACTTTTAATACCGACAGGTATGGTAGAAGTGTTGGAGGATAAGGGAAAATTCAGAGATTATGGATATGCATTTATAATTGGATTAGATGGCTGTTATGAGGGCAAAAAGGAGGAAAACTAAATGAAGAGAGATGGATTTACAATTACAATGGTTTTTTTAGCAGAAAGTGCAAATTATGGAGAAGGAATTGGAAACGTTTCTTCTTTAAAGAAAATGACAAGAGGGAATGATTGGCAATATTCTTATATTTCCAGACAGGCATTGCGTTACAACATTGTACAGCAGGCAGAGTGGGATAATACACCGGTCGATGGCAAGAGTGGGGTAGTCCAATTTGCGCCGTCGGCTACGATTGAAGATTATCCGGAAATTGACCTGTTTGGTTATATGAAAACAACATCAAAGAGTGAAGGAAAAGAAAAGGGGAAAGATGCTGATAACAAAGGGGGAGCAACGACCAGAAGTGCGGTTGTAAGATTGAGTAATGCAATTGCGTTAGAACCGTTTCAGGGAAATTTGGAATTTCTTACAAATGCGGGACTGGCTGTAAGACAAAATCTGGAAAATGGAATCGCACAGAGTGAAATTCATCGTTCCTATTATGCGTATACTGTGTCAATTGATTTGGACAGAGTGGGAGTAGACGGAGAGATTGATATTCCAAGTCAGGAAAAAGCAGAACGCATAAAAATATTATTAGATTCTCTGCATTATTTATATAGAGATATTAAAGGCAGAAGAGAAAACTTAAGCCCATTATTTATTATTGGCGGAAGATATCAAAGAAAGAATCCATTCTTTGAGAACAGAATTAAATTAGAGGGTAATAAAATTAATGTGGAAACATTATTAGAATTGATTGAGGACAATGAGATAGAAGAAAACACAGTTGTTGGAATTACATCTGGAATTTTTGATAATGAAACTGAAATCAAAGCAGAGTTAAAAGCGGAATCTGTGGGAACTGTATTCAAACATTTAAAGAAAGAAGTGGATAGTTACTATGGAGAGAGCAATTAGATTACAGTGTTTTCAAAATCTTGTGAATTATAGAAAACCAAGTAGTTTTATCATAAAAGAGACATTTCCATTACCTCCGTATTCGACTGTTCTTGGAATGATTCATGCTGCATGTGGTTATACAGAATTTCATCCGATGAAACTTTGTATTCAAGGAACAAACAGCGGAATGATTTCGGAACTTTATACGAGATATGCTTTTTCAGCAGGAGCAAAATTTGAGGAAGGCAGACATAATATCTGCATTGAAGATAATGGAACAAGATATGGAGCGTTTAAGGGAATTGCAAATGTGGAACTCATTTGTGAGAATCATTTGGTGATTCATATTGTTCCAAGTGAAGAAGATTTTATGACAGTCTATCATGCATTAAAAAATCCACCTCAATATTTGTCACTGGGTCGTTATGAAGATTTGCTGGATATTGAACGAGTTGATATTGTAGAAATTCATCGAGAGGACGAAGTAGATTTAAAACGGGATATGTATATACCGGTAGAATGGGAATGGAAAAACAGTGAGGATAAAATTGAACTTCCAAATAAACAAATGACCGTATATAACTTGACCCGTGAATATGAAATTACAAAACAGGGACTTCGACGCTGGAAAAAAGAAGGGGGAAGAGTGAAAGCATATTATTGTCCAGAAGGGACTACGTTAGAAACAGGCGCATATACGGACAATTATGCAGAAATTAGAGAAGCAGAAATTGAAAAAGATGGAAATAAAAAAAATAAAGATTTAGAAAATGAAAAAGATGCAGCAATAGTTTTATATTAATCATTTAAGGAACAGTATTATAAAAAAATAATGCTGTTCCAGAAAAGAGTGGAACTATGGAATATTATGCAAAAACAAAGAAAAGGCAGTTATCTCAAGGAGAAAAAGACAAGTTAAAAGAAGATTTAGAGAAGATTAAGGAAAAACTTCAAGAAGAACTTGATGATACAGAGATAAATATTATAAATCATACAATAGACGATTTAGATAAAGAGGCAGAAGAAAAGCAAAAAACTTTAAAAGAACATGAAGAAGAAATTATCAGATGTGCGGAAGCATTTTTTGAACAGTATGGAGCATATTTTTCAGACAGAGAAAAACTGTTGATTTTAGAAGCCTGTAAAAGACACGATTGGGGAAAAGCGAATCTTCTATTTCAAGCACTGATGTTCAATCCGGAAGTGGATGAAGAAACAAAGTTAGACAGCAGAAAGCTAGAGCAGATTCCGCATGGATTTTTAAGTGCAGTTACCATTTCAAAAAGTGAGTTTTTAAAATTATCAGAAGAGTTTTCAGAAGAAGATTTTAGTCCATTTATTACAGCCATTTATTATCATCACGACAGGGAAGATGATTACGATGGAGAAAAAATCAGAGAATATGGAAGAAAATATTATATGCAGCAGGTAAGCGAATATTTAAATAAAGATATTAGCAAATTGTACTGTAGCAATATCTATAAACTCTTATTTCGGAACAACCTTTACAGCAGTAAAATAGTGGAATACCAGTACGAAAATTGGTCAGAAATCTGGAATAAATATCTGCTTATAAAAGGTATGCTGAATAAATTTGATTATACGGTAAGTGCAGGTTATGAAGAAGCAGAAACTGCGGTAGATTTACATGAAAAGAAATTAAAGTCAAATATCTTAAATCAATATAAATTAGAATCTCAGAAAATGGAAGAAGGAAATGCAGACGAATCCACAAACATTTTAAAGCAATATAGCTTGAAACCAGCACAGAGTTTTATGATGAACAATGAAGATAAGAATCTGGTTGTAGTAGCACCTACTGGTTCCGGAAAGACAGAGGCAGCCTTACTTTGGCTAAACGGAGAAAAAGGATTTTATACTCTTCCGTTAAAGGTTTCATCGAATGCGATTTATAATCGAGTAAGAGAAAAATACTCTTATGAAGATGTAGCATTGCTTCATTCAGACAGCATGGCGAAATATTTGAAAGAATACAAACAGGAAGAAGCCGGAATTTGCGAAAAATATGACCGTGCGAAAATGCTGTCACAGCCGTTGACTGTATGCACGGTAGACCAGTTATTTAAATTTGTTTATCGGGCACTTGGAACGGAAATATTTGCGGCAACATTAAAATATTCAAAACTAATTATAGATGAAATACAGGCGTATGAACCACGAGTTATTGCAACAATTGTTTATGGATTATCAATAATTCAAAAAATGGGTGGAAAATTTGCCATTATCACAGCTACATTTTCACCAGTTCTTCAGCATTTCATGAAAGAATGTGGGCTAGAATACTCTTTTGAAGATTTTACAGATATAGAGGAAAAAGAAATTAACTCCAGACATAGAGTAAAAATTCATGATTCTGATATTGATAAGAGTGTGTGTAATGAAATCTTAGAACAGGGAAAACATAAAAAAGTATTAGTCATTTGTAATACTGTTTTAAAAGCACAACAACTTTATAAGATGTTAAAAGGTGAAAATGTATGGCTTCTTCATTCAAGATATTTAAGACGAGACAGAGCGTTGCTGGAAAAAAATATTATGGAGTTTTCAGAATCAGATAAAACAGGTGTCTGGATTACAACGCAAATAGTAGAAGCAAGTCTGGATATAGATTTTGATGTTTTATATACAGAAATGTCTACAGCAGATAGTCTCTTACAGCGAATGGGAAGATGTAATCGAAAAGGAAGATATTGTCCAGAAGAAGCAAATATTCATGTATATGCTAATAAAAATGGGGTTGGAAATAACAGTGTATATGAAGAGAACCTGTATAAGCGGGCACTAGAACATTTGAAAAAATATGAAGGTGATATTTTTACAGAAGAGAATAAGACAAAATATATGAATGAAGTGTATAACATTAAAGAAATTGAAGGAACACAATATTTTCAAGAAATAAAAGAATATTTAAAATTTTTTGAAAATATTCATCCTACAGAATATCTGGCAAAAGAAGCAGAAGTAAGAAATATTAACAGTATTACGATTGTTCCTGAACGAATTTATCAAGAAAAAAAAGAAGTGTTTGATGCAGGAATAGAATTTTTGAGCAAACCAAACATTGGAAGAGAAACGAGAAGTCTAATAAAATCAAAACTCCAGGACTTAACACTCAGTCTGCCAATTTATCAAAAATTCCCTGAAAAAGTTGATAAAAAAACAGTTGGTAATGGAAGAAAACGAAAAGTTATGGATATTCATAGGGCAACATACAAATATGAGTTTGAGTTTGAAACAGGAAAAGGCATGGGGCTTATTATGCAAGAAGAATTGGAAACAGATGAAGAATTCATATAGAAAGAAAATTGTCGACCTGTGATAAGGTAAAAAAGGCGGGGAGTCGACAATTGACGCTTTGCAGGAAAAATGCAGAGTTTAGGAAAGAAAGAGAAGATTTTATTGAAAAAACAGAAGATAATGACAGGGTCGACAAAAGATGGTAGAATAGTAGTGGAATTATAAAGGGCTACATTGGACGGGAAATAATAGAAACATATTGGAATGTAAATATGCGCTTTGTCTTTCGTTCATTTGATGAGAGTTTTAGAAATAATAGAAACATATTGGAATGTAAATGAGAGTGAGAGGAACCAGAAGCTGGCATCCGGTTGTAAGAAATAATAGAAACATATTGGAATGTAAATTACCGCTGTCAGTTATAACACCGCTTCCGAAACTACAGAAATAATAGAAACATATTGG
>JAIIAN010000662.1 GCA_022717655.1 Bacillota bacterium
GCTCATGTTTTTGTTTTATCTTATTCTAATATTATTTTCTTATTGATATTTTTGCTCTTCTATTGATATTTTTCAATCTTTTTTTGATGATTTTCTACCTACATTTCTTTCCTTTCACTCCCACCACAGCTTCGTGTTAATGTCATCCTTTCCGCCCTGTTCCTTCAGCGCGGCATCGAGCTGTGCTTTGTTTACCGCCTGTTCCGTCTCAGGATAATAGAAGCGTGAGGGGATCTGTCCGGGAGAGGGGTTACGGTTGTCCATGGGCATGGCCTGTGCAGGCAGATGCGTGCGCAGGAAGTCGAACCACGCCTCGTAGCCCACCATGAAGTTGGCGAGCCACTTCTGAGTGAGAATCTGCTCCACGCCGTTTGCCGCGTTGTAAGCCACGTCGGCACGCTGCACATACTGCTCGGCAGCGGCATCGCCGATGCCATATTGCTTCATCGACAGCTTGATGGCCTGAGTGTACAGTTCAGCGGCGTTGCCCTGTGCCCATCCGCGAGCCACCGCCTCTGCTTGAAGCAGCTTCACCTCAGCGGCGTTGATGAGCGTTGCTGTTGCTCCGTCGGGTGTGTTACGATAGAGTGTTCCGAGCATCGAAACCTTACTCTCGTTGTAGCCAATGGTCTTGAGCGAGGTGGCAGAGCATCCGTTGGGCACACCAGCCCATGCGGGCTGTCCGTCCTGTACCGACTGTGCTGTAGGCTGGAACCACACAGCCTGTCTTGGGTCGTTGGTGCTGTTTAGCTGGTCGGCCATCTCCTTGCTCTCACGGTAGTAGTCGAAACTGCCTGAGCGCATCTCGTAGATGGGGCAGCGGTTCGGTGTGCCGGCGAGGAAGGGCAGCGCGAAATTGTCGTCGTTGCTGTCGAGCAGCGGCTTTGAGAGACAGTCGGCAAGCATGGTGTTGAACGTGCTGATGTCGGCGCGACGGTTGCTTATGCGCATGAGGTAACGCAGGCGCAGCGAGTTGGCGAGCTTGCGCCACTGCTGTCTGTTGCCGCCGTATACCACATCTGAGGGTAGGGCGTCTGTGCCCTCGGCGAGCATCTGCTCAGCTTTTTGCAGCAGA
>JAIIAN010000663.1 GCA_022717655.1 Bacillota bacterium
CTACTACTATCCTGATGGTCATGATATCTCAATCATAAGCGGTACGATCATCGCCACCACTACTAATACCTCCGGCGGCGCCAACGCCGGCAGCGGCTGCGCTAGAGGCGGCGACAATATTTATATTTCCGGTAGTAACATTATTGTAAACGCCACCGGAAATACAGCAGGCATTGGCGGCCAGTATAGCGGCACCATTGAAATCACTGGCGGTGACGTTACTGCTACTGGCGGGAATGTCGGTATTGGTGCTTATGAGAATGCAGGCAGTATTACAATTTCCGGCGGTTCTGTCAAGGCTACGGGAACCGAGCATGTCGGCATAGGCGCCGTTCAAGGCTACGCCAGAGACATCACTGTTTCCGGCGTTCTGTCAAAGTCCTCAGCTCCCTTTCGGGCATTGGCTCTTATGGTGGCACCGCAAGTGTAACCATCAAGGGCGATGCGAAGGTTGCCATTTACCGAAATGATAGTCTTACCAGCTACGTTTATGTAGGTTCCTCGAGGGAGCCTACTGATGCGGCCGGAAATCATACTCGTACTCTCTACGCTTCCTCTGCTGGTCTGAACACCGGCTATGTTTATTGCTATCAGTCTAAGACAGAAAGTATCCCGGAAACGGTCACGTATCCAGACATTGCTCTGCCTGTATATAGTATTAAGGTAAACGGCACCGTATTGAACGGCTATACTGCGCTGTACGGCCTTACCACGAACAATGCCAAGTTTACATATGACCCTGCAACAAAGAAACTGTCCAGCACCGCCAGCCTGAATAAAAACCAGACCATTGATGTGGCCAACAACAACGACTATGCTTCCAACACCGATTTGAAGGGCAAAGTTGCCGTAGAACTGACCAACACCAACAAAAACGACTCCGATGAGTACACCACCGGCACCCTGACCACCACCGGCGCGGGTGATGTGACGGTAAAGAACAATTTCAGCTACAACGTTACGCTGGATGGTGAAAATATCACCCCTGCAAACCAGCCAAACGATTACACCAAGGCCACCGAGGGCAAAAAACTGGTCATTACGCCGGTGCCCCATTACGACCTTACTGTGACCA
>JAIIAN010000664.1 GCA_022717655.1 Bacillota bacterium
ACAAAAAGAAGCTTTGTCGAAAACTATCGACGAGATACATCTCACAACCGGCATCACCATCAGCCGGGGCGAAGCCCTGCACCTTATGGCAGGTGGTAAGAGTTGCTTTAACGGTAAATGGTTGCGTGGAACAACTAAAGGAGAGGTATTTTCCGCAACACCTTCACAACAGGCTCAAGCCCGGCGGATTCTCAGTCGCGTAGCGGCTTTAGTCGGAGCGGTAACAAAACATGGTAGTTAATATTCATCCATATCATGTACATACATCACTCCCACGTTTTTTTTCTCTTCCCATCTTTTGTCAATACGTGATACTGTACAAATATACAGTAAACTCTATCGGAGGGATTTCATGGTTGGCGAACATTTCAGCCGAACTCAGCAAAAGTGGGCTTGTGTGCAATTCATCGCAGAGGTGTCTCTGATTGCAAATTGCAAACCGTCAGACCTTAAGCTCGCACTTACTCTTATTGCTGATTTAGCGAACAGTGAAAGTGCTGAGGATGAACCGGATATTTTCTATAAAGCCGAATAGATTTTAAGCTCCGGGTATGACATGCGGGGTCAGGTTGCGATACCTATAAGAGCATTGACCTTGATAAAAACTCGATAATCAAAATGAATACGAGGTAACAAATCTCGCGATTATCTTCGGATTTCGAAAAATTATTAAAGTTAAAATGAAAAGCACCCTTATTTTACTAAGAGTGCTTTTCAACTCTATCCTAGAAAGTAAAACGCTCAACCGCAGAGAATATCTTATCAAAAAGTTCCTCTGAGAAGCTAAGAGAACCATTAGAATTCACTTCCAATGTTTCATGGCCGGCGTTAGATTCAACACTCAATTTCACTTTATCAATCGTGAATTTTGCATTTTTAAAAATATTCCTCATTTCATCGATCGCGTCATTTGAAGACTCAAGCTCTAAAATTCCAGATGTATTTTTACTAAAAGTTAAATCCTTTAATTTGGCCTTATGTACTTGAACCTTTTCGAAGTGAGGTGTGATAAATTTTATAAACTCATCAATTCGAATCACAAGGTAAGAAACATTAAAGTCGGATTCTGTTGCTT
>JAIIAN010000665.1 GCA_022717655.1 Bacillota bacterium
CATTTTTTGCCGCTATGCCGTTTTTGCTTCTTCATTAATGCGGTTTTCTGGTGATTTTTCTTTTTCTCCCGTTTCTCTTTCTCTTTTCTTGCTTGCGATGTCGTCCCACTTACTTTATAATAAATCTGTTAAGTTTTGGGGAGGTATTCAATATAATATGTATAAGTTGCACAAAAAATTAAAATGGGGAAAGCAGTACATCCGGTATCTGGTTTCATACATGATGATTCTGCTGATTCCTTTAACAATCCTTACGTTTTTTTATTCTTCGCGCTTCATGAAGAAATTTTATCATGAAATTTTTGAAACGGTTGATCTGGAACTGGTTCAGGTCAGTACTCAGATGGACAATGAATGGCAGTCCATGCAGAATATCGTCGGTCAGCTGGTCTTCAGCAACACCATTCAGAAAGCCAATGCCGCCCAGACACCGCTGGACATGGAATCCGTTATCAACTATCTGTCCGGATTCTGCGCCGCCAACCCATTTATCCAGGATATTATCCTGATTCCCAGTAATTTTGATTACGTGGTAACCTCCGGCACTACCTGCAAAAGAGACTATTACTTCAGCCGGATCCTGATCCCTGCGGAAATGTCTTCCGATGAACTGATTGAACATCTGGTTACACCAGCCGATGGCATCTGTCTGCCAAGCCAGCTTTACAGCTACTCCGCTCTTGGTTCCGGTCCAGAACAGCTGATCGTATTTTCTTTTCCGATTTTTACGGACTACTTAACCAGATCTGGAACCGCTGTTTTTCTGATCAGGGACAGTTCTTTCCAGCAGCTGTTAAGCCAGAAACTTCTAAGCTATCAGGCTACAATCCTGATCCAGGATCCAATTGGCAATACCATTGTCTCAAACGGTCAAAATATGGCTGACACCCGACTCAGTGATTTTTCCGCTGACGAATACATAATCCGCCAACGGGCCTCCACGTTAAACCAGTGGCGCTACACCGCTTGTCTGCCCAACAAGCAGACTACATTTGCACAGGTTTCCGCCATTACCAGAGAATTTCTCATTGCCATTATCCTGATTCTGATCCTGGCAAGCTTCGCGATCGCAGT
>JAIIAN010000666.1 GCA_022717655.1 Bacillota bacterium
ATGAATATTTTTTAAAATATCCTCGTCTGATAAACCATCTTTTGTATGATCATGTATCATATGCAGCCAAGCAGCTTCATGCAGATGAGAGTCCAAAAACATTGTTCCGTTGAAATCAAATATAATCCCTTTCATAGTTACGCTCCTATAGTGGTATTTTCGGTTGAATCAGCAATTTGCAGATCGACATATTGTGCATAGTGCTCTTGAACCTCCCGCGAGATCTGGCGATCCGTAATGAGCAGATCGAAATCATGCAAATTATAAAACACATAAAAATCATCTCGATTGAATTTTTTATTATCAACGAGTAGATATTTCTTACGGGAATTATTTAGAGCGATCTGCTGTGCTTCTCCTTCTTCGGTACTGTAAGTAGAGATCGCTTCGTTGTGAACGCCATTTGAACTGATAAATGCTTTTGTAAACTTTAGTCTTCTTAAATTGTCGTTGGTGATCGGTCCGACAAATGCGCCGGTATTTTTCCGGAAATCACCGCCAATCAGTAGAATTTCTGGTCCATCTGCTTGAGCAAGAATATCAAAAACTGGATAATTATTTGTAATGATCCGAATTTTCTTGTTCAGTAAATGCGTCGCCAATAGTTCGATTGTTGTACCTGGTCCTAAGAAAATCGTTTCTCCCTCGTGAATCAAGGAGGCTGCTGTGGCAGCAATTTCTTTTTTTTCTTGAATCTGCAGAGTGGCTTTTTCAGTGTGAGAAAGTTCTTGATCTAAAGTGTAGGAAAGACTTTGAGCCCCTCCATGGACACGCAGCAGCTTGCCCGATTTTTCTAATTCATCTAAATCTCTGCGAACGGTCATATCAGAAACATCTAATTGATTGATGATTTCATTAACGGTAAGGATTCCTTTTTTATTGACCATTTCTACGATAGTAAGCAATCTTTCTTTTTTCAACATCGTCTTCACCTCTAATTTAAGGATAATCTATCATATAAACGGACAACAGTCAATCTAATTCGAACAAAAGTAAACATTTAGGGTGGTTTTTATGTTTGTTACAATAGATTTTATTGCTGTTTTCTGGTTTTTATGATTATTTGTGTTTGTT
>JAIIAN010000005.1 GCA_022717655.1 Bacillota bacterium
TCGTTTGAAATCATCAAACCGTGACAGATGCGTAAAGATGTAGGTGAAGACCTCTTCTCGCTTCTCCTCGTTGTTCCATGCTGCCACACTATCCACCAATGCTACGAAGCTTGCATATATCAGTTTGCCGATACGTAGCTTGTACTCATTCAAATAGTCTCTAATGTCCTCCCTGAATATCAGCAATGGCAGATGTTCGCACAGTCCCATAGCAATGGCATACGCTGCGTCTGGTCGTCCTTTTGCCAACACTGCTGGTATCGATTTCTTCTCCCAACGTTCCAATAGTCGTAGCATATACATGAAGTCGTCTTTGTCATCAGGGAAGAAGGTCACCACTTGCTGGAAGTACTTGGCGTATGCTTCCTCCAGATCTATATACAATCCCTTGGGCACATAGTCTATCTTCGGACGTTCCATACAGCTTCGTCGTCTGCGCACCTCGGCTGCTTCATCCAGTCTTTTCTGATGGGCAAGTTGTTCTTCCTTGTCTCTACGAACCGCTTCCAACTCTTCTTGAAACTCTGCTGTCTGCATGGCCTCCGCACATAGCAACTTGTCTATCTGCTTTGACAGGTATCTGCTCCATGCCTGATAATTGCTTTCATCCACGCAATCGGGGCAAGGTATACCACTCATGTTCCATGTATTCTCAGACAGGTAGAAAATCATGCTATATCTTTTCTTTTTGCTCATATCCTAAAGTTTTTTAAGGAATATTGGGTGATAGAATATCTGAAAGGGCTTTATTCTGTTTACGACCGTATGTATTCTCTATGCGCAGTTTGCAAGCCCCAACGGTTTTTATTCTGTTTATCGGTTTTTGTTTTTATCCATCTCCAACAAGTATTCAAACCCAAACACAAACGTGTTTCTCTTTACATCCCCATACAGAAAATCCTCGAAACTGGTAAATGAAGACTGAAACATCTGCCCATAAAGCATATTGATCGTGTTAATATGCCAAACCATAGCATTACTATATCGTTGCTCTGTACGCTTGTCTTTCATGACAAGTGTCAGAATATGACATACAGCCTCCAACAGAAACTCATAATACGAGCAATGGCTCTCTCTGTCTGGCTCAAAGTAATCCACATCTTTACAGTGTAGCCTTGCAAGTCGTTCAAGAAGATAGAAAGCATTTCCTGCCACCTCCTCATTCTTGCCATCTTCATATTGCTTCATAAAGATTTCAAGCAATGGAACATATGCCATAGCAGCCTTTTTCCCATCATTCCACGTGTTCGGTTCTATCCAAACCTTGTCGATTTCTTCACGCATGGTAGGGGTGAACCCGATAAAATTGTAGTTCTTCCATGACTTCACCGTGCGCATGGCAGCAGGATACTTGTTAGGATAATTATTCTTGATGTCTTGTAGCATATGTCCAAGAGTCTCTGCCATACACTTGGCATGCATATATCGTTCTTTATCTGTCTCACTGGCTGCATAGTCACAACAGTCCGTGTACCATTCTTCATGCGGAAGGTCACTCTCCACTACATATTTACGTCTGTCTATGGCTTCTGACCAATAGGTCAGGTAGCGGATTAGTACGTCATGGGGCAATGCCTTCAGCTCTTCTACGACTTTCTGTATTTTCTTGTCTACAACTAAATCGTAATAATCGCCTTCGGCGTTGTAGACGAAATCGAATGAGTCTTTATGCATTTTCGTAGCTTTGTTATTTATTTCTATTGTATTTCCTTTTCATTTTTACAAATACATCATCTTTAGATGACATCAGTGTATTAATTGAGTTTTACTCATTACAATCTCTACACTTTATTACTTTATAGTACTGTTGTTTTGGCTATTTTTAAATGTATATTCGCTAAGCCCCCAATTTTTCCACAATAGAGCTACAGGACATAGTTCTGACATCTTACTCCTTTCCCAAGGTTTATAAAGACAAATTTCAACTGCCGGATTTATGCCATTAGAACCATTACACCATGGATATAATTCGCAAGCTATATTTCCATCATGTAGTATGTTATATAGTTGCTTAACTGCTTTTAATAATTCAACATTAAAGCCATTATATCCATCAGGTTTTACACTGAAATATTCTTGACGCTTATCTCTCATTAGTGGAGTTCCAACATTCTTTACTATATCTGCAAACAGACTATTTGTACGTGCTTGTCCTATACTACATAAATCAATGATAAAGTGAGGTGTTTTTGTTCGCAAGTATATAGCATAATCCAGAACCTTATCAATCCATTTATGATATGCCTCATGTAGTTCAGGGTGATTGGGTACGTAGAAATAGCTTTTCATCTTTTTTCTTGCTTCTTCTCCTATGATTTTGAAATGAGAGAAGACATCCGTTTTATTGTTTCCTGTACCAATTTTAGCATTACGTAATTGGTCATACAAATCTTGTGGCTTCTTTGGGACATAATTTTTTGATTTCATGTCTTTCAAAATATCATAAAAAATATGAGCTGGATTTGTAAACATTAGAGAACAATCACACAAAGCCAGCACATTCAATTTATTCTTTCCAAATTCAGGATATTCATATTCTACGACTCTTTCAGCTGAACAATATGGATAATCGGCAGATTCCTTAAAATCTATTGTGAGTAAACGTTCCATTATATACGCCATACTCTCTTTAATTGCATATGCACCAAATGAAAAAATATCACTTTCATTTGCAGAAACACATATACCCGTAATCTCTTTTAAGCCCTCTACATTTGGAAGATTTGTAAAATTATCTTTGCACCATTCTGTTATTTTCAATGATGGGATAGATTCTCCAACATCACCTAACGTTATTTCCCGAATTAGATCTTCTATTTCAATATAGTCCTTGTTATCATTATAGATATAAGGTATTATAATGGTATCGCCTTTCTTGTATTTATTGTTAATATCAGTTACGATACTTTGAATATATTCTCCAATATAATAGCAATTCGTTAGACAATAGGTTGTCGTTATATCTTGTAAAAAGTGAATATATTCATGGAAAAACAAAGCAAATTCAGCATTAGTACAAGTGTTTAAGTCAATCATATGATCAACTTTCAATCTCATCTCAAAGAAAGCCGGATAATATTCTCCTGCATTTCCACTTGGTTGCTTGTATATCATAGATTGTTTGGATTCAGTCTGCCTATTTTTTTTATAAAACAACAATTAATTCCCCATTTCCTTCATAACTTGCTCCACTTCTTCCAAAGGTACATTCAGCATACGCGACACATAAATAGGAGTTATCTCATCCATTCTACCTGATTGACGTTCCATGCCAATCAAATACTCGATATTCTTTCTAAGATCGCCAAAATTGTTGGAGAATGTAGGAGCTGTTTTGTCTTCCGCTACCTTTGCTTTGAAAGCATCCAATGTTTCACTTCCATCTTCTCCATACTTTCCGTCCTTTGCTTCATATATGACAGACGGCTCTAAGACTTCCACTGTATGCCATGCACCAGGAGGTACCACACAGCCATAATTCCCAATGTTAGGGTAAAGATGGATGCGCTCTTTTTCCTTGCCATTTTCGTCATAGATTACCTCTACAAGTTTACCACACAACAACAATACATTCTCATTGCTATTTGGATGTCTATGAATGGGAACAACGGTTCCTGGCAGCAATGCATTCAAGATACGCTGTGAATTATCATCTGACGATGTACGTAAGTCATAGCTCTGACGCAATCTAGGATTCTCTACAGCTTGCTCAAAGAGCTTACCTAAAAATTCTTTGTTTATTTTCATTATCGTTAGTCATTAGGTAATCTGTTCGCTTTACGAGGTACAAAAAGGAAAGAACAGAATTGCCAAAGCAGTGAAAGCAAACCAAACTTGTTTGAAGTTTGCCGAGTCGTGATGGCATTCGGTGAAATCAATTTCCAAATTGCTACTATAAAGTTTTTCATTATACGTATAGTTTTTATACGAATGAGCGATTAACAGACATCTATGCAGCCAGCATATTACGTCCATTAATCGCTCATAAACAAATTGCTTATCTTACGATTGCTTCTTTGATGCTCTCTACGATATACTTCACATCATCATCTGTCACATACGGACCAGCTGGCAGACAGAAGCCAACCTTGAAGAGTTCTTCTTCAATACCATTAGTATATACGGGAGCACCCTCATACACGGGTTGTTTGTGCATCGGCTTCCATACCGGACGGCACTCAATCTTCTTGCCAAGCATGAACACACGCAATGCCTCTACATTTTCGTTAGGCTGACAGTCGGTTGTTGCTGAATCAACGGCGTGGATTACACCTGCTGCACCACCCACAGCAGTCTTTATTACCTCCTTGTAAGCATTCTCTTGTCCTTGAATCTTAACGTCCTTGTCCAAAGTGGCAGCGCAAAGCCAGAAGTTGGCATCATAGCGTTTGTCGGTAGGCTGCTTGTGAATATGTACACCTGGTACATCCTTCAAAAGTTCCTCATAGAGTGATTGCACATGCTTGTGGTGGGCAATATGGTCATTGAGGACAGTCATCTGACCACGACCAATACCAGCACACACGTTCGACATACGATAGTTATATCCTATAGCCGTATGCTGATAGTAAGGATAAGCGTCGCGAGCCTGTGTTGCATACCACATCACCTCGTTGGCTTCCTCCGCATTGCGGCAAATCATTGCACCACCACCCGAAGTAGTAATCATCTTATTGCCGTTAAACGACAGTACACCATATTTACCAAAAGTTCCAAGCACTTGACCATCAAAGCGTGAACCCATACCCTCAGCCGCATCCTCCACAACTGGAATACCATACTTGTCGGCAATCGCCATAATCTCGTCAATGCGGTAAGGCATACCATAGAGAGCTACTGGAACAATAGCCTTAGGCAACTTACCAGTCTTCTCCTTACGGTCAATAATAGCCTTTTCCAACAAAGCCGGATCCATATTCCATGTCTCATCCTCAGAACCCACAAACACAGGCTTAGCACCCAGATAAGTAATAGGATGACTTGAAGCACAGAAAGTGAAGCTCTGCACCAATACTTCATCACCAGCCTTAATGCCACAGCCAATCAAAGCCAAGTGAACGGCAGCAGTACCAGCCGACAGACAAACCACCTTGCGGTCAAGCGGCTCTGTTCCATCACTCTTACTGTTGGCGAACGTCTCCAAATCTTTTTCGAAGGCATTCACATTCGGTCCCATTGGTACCACCCAGTTGGTATCAAATGCCTCCTTCACATATTTCTGTTCCAAACCAGCCTCACTCATATGGGCAAGACACAGATAAATTGTTTTTCTTTCTTCCATTGTTTATTGTTTTTAAAACTTAGACTTTATCTAATTGGATAATGCTCATTCAAAGAGCAAATACTTTTCTATGCTTTTATCTTTCACTTATTTCAGAATGTCTTTTGTTAGTTTTGCGAAGCACCTATCATTGCTATTCAAAAACTTCTTGTGGAAAATGTCTTCACGGATGTCAGACACTGACTTTCCCAACAATCCTGCTATTCGTTTTATTGTACCCTGTGGATACTTCGCCTTTAATTCAAACAATCTTAACGCCTCACACTTATGAAACTCATATCGCTCTTCCAAATGAAAAAAGTCCACATATTTACGAAAGCCATTCTGACATCGGAAATACAAATAATAATTACCCCTTGTCTTAAAAGATGTACTCGGTTTACGCCACATTCTCAACCTTATCTTCACGTTTTCATCGAATTTATAATCTTCACCAGCAGGGTTGAATTTTTGTTTCTCTACGACATTGTCTCCTAATTCTCTCATCAGTTTTATTCTTGAATTGCAGACTTGACAAGAAGGAACAAAATTAAATAAAGAGAGCCCAACTATGGGACATTTTGTCTTAGGCAGAAAATGGTCTATGTCAAACTGCCTTTTGGCCATATGCGTAGAAGCACTTATTACGTTATAAGTATTTATGTAAGCTAACTCACAGTAGTAGCAAGTAGTAATATGTAGTCCTGCTGCTTTCTCATTAAAGAAATCAGCTATTACCTCGTCATACTTATTTGTATATTTAAATATAGCATCGAGTTCCTTATATTCTGTAGACCTTACTTTCTTGCCACTACCTTTTGGATCAGGCATAGTCGATGGTATATGCAAAGCTAAAAATCTATCATACACATCAGCTATCACGTCTACATCCGCACATAATAGTTCTTCTACAGTTTCACTAATAGTTGTAACATGATTACGAACTTTCCAGTCTCCCCAGTCTGTTTCCATCTGTAGCAAATCTGTGACAAATCTACTCTTGTAATCAGAAACAATTTTAGCAAATTCCATTGATCCCCTTGGAGGATATTTTATCCGTTTCATATAAATCTTGGTTTTCAGAATACCATTCTTCAATCTCGTCCAACATATCCTTAGTTTCCTCACTTAGATAATTGTCGCCGATTATTTCTGATATATATTTCAATCTTGACCATTCCAATTGCTTCTGCCATTCTTGACGTTCATCACAAACCTTCCAATTACTATCATTTTTATCAATACATATGACTCTATGATACGCAGAAACAATTTCTGTTATCTTTCGTTGTGCATATTCTCCAATGGTATATGGCAATATGAAGGTATTGTTGAATAGGTCGTGAATATTGGCAGCAAATGTCTTATCAAAAGCATCCCCATGTTCTTTTCTTGACATACACAATATGTTACTATCAGGTATATCACTCAAAACAAACGGAGAATGAGTAATCAGAGTAATGTTTATTCCACAATTTGAAGGCAATTGCAATCCTTTAATAGAGTCAAGCAACAGGCTTATAAACCGTCTCTGCAAATCTGGATGGAAATAAAGTTCCACTTCATCCAACATGACATTCACATATCCATATTTATGTGTCGAAACATGGTTTATGTTAGAATTCATATCATCACTATTCGATTCGATATTTCTCAGATGATAGATTAAGTTGCCTAATGTATAAGCAATCTGACGTTCTCCAGAACTCAAACCTTCAAACGGAATTATATCCATGCATTGGGTGCCTTTCTCCTTGTATTCTTGCAAATGCTCATTATCTACCAGTTGCAGCGTAACAGTATAAGAAGGAGGCGGAAGTAAATCATCCTTGTTTATCTCATGATAATCGTAAGCGGGATATAACTGAGAGCCAATTTTTGTCACCATCCATTTATATATGGTATCCACATCTACAACGGCACCTTGCTTTATATAATAATCCTCATCTTTGCAGAATCTGAGATACGCAACAACCCTTCTAATCTTAGCTGTTCTGTGTGACCCGTCCTTCAGCAGATCTACAAGTCTTTTCTTAAAGACAGCCTCATCAAAGTTATTTGAAAACGCATATGTCCATAAATCTTCATAATGCTTGTAGGTCCAAATTACCTTTATTGTCTTATATAGCAAATACTCCCATGCTACATCTTCTTTAGCGTATTGCACACTTATCGTATTTTCCCAAAACGAACTGATGGCTCTCTCTATGATAAATATCCTTTCATTGTCGTCATCATTATTAGGATGTTTCTTCTCCAGACAGAAAGCATAAAGAGTATGATATTTATTTTGAATTATATCATGAAAAAAGAAAGCTACGATATGATGTGTTTGGTTTATTATACGAAAAGGAAAGAATTCGTGATTTATAGTTCCATCTTCATTTTGTTTATCTCTACGCTCAAAACAAAGCGATATAAGATTCTGCTTACCTAAATAGTTCTCCTTTTGCGCATTGATATACCCACCATTACGCATTGGATGAATAACAACTGGTGTTTGATATCCATCATTCTTATGAAACACACCCTTCAGCCAAGACTCATCTTCCTCAGTATAGTTTGTACCATGTTCCAATTTCTCTAAACGCTCTGCATTCGTGCGTTCATTGATATAGTCACGATAGTTATAGGCATAAAGAGAGTAGTTGCTGACTAAGGTATAAAACCAATCCTCAAACAAATGTTTCAATCCTGGCTTAGGCTTCAAGATTTCCTCAACAGATTCACTTCCATCGAGTATCACCTGTTTATCAATAGAAGCGTAATGCTCTATAACCCGATGTGTTTGCTTTGAGTATTCCCTATCCAAGACATGCAAATCTGTTTTATATATATCCAAATTCAATCTTCTGCCTTTACATGTTAAAATATTGATGTGATTATTTATATAAACAGCCAAAGAAGCATATACATTATCTATATAATGCAGATGCTGTGCGCTTGTATAAACATAATCTTCACCAATAATAGCTGCCGACATATTGTTTATCAATCTAACAATAGTATCTATCAGTGTACTCTTGCCTGTTCCATTAGCACCAACAATTGCACTGATACCTATGTTAATTCCATTAGGTTCAGTATCCGAATAAAGAAGAATGTTAGAGTCAAAAGCATTCTCATTTACTTCAATCTCTGTAATCTCATGGTTGTCCTCTATTATTCTAAATCCTTTGTTGAAATAGAACCATTGCGAGCTGCCATAAAGGGATTTTTGAATACAATGAGCCTTACGCTCAGCGTCTCTATTATCCCCATCATATGGATAAAAACGGACACCGATTAACTTTAACCCCCTTGATGGAAGGATAATGTTTGTGTCATTTTCAATAGAAAAAGGTTGCATCCAAGGTCGTTCAATACTCATAGCCTTAATGTTTTATAAAACCCAACATACAGAACGTCCTTCACTGAAGACGTTTTTCCATCGACTGGATATGGATTTTCTTTTGTTTCAATGTTTGTTATGTATGAAATGATATTCTTGAAAAGGTTAAAAAGGAGTGGTTGGCAATGGAAAAGCCTTCACCAACCATGAAGCTCCTTATTTTAATCTGTTGTACTACGTTTTATCTCTATTCTATCACTAACATAGTTAGCGAATTGTGCTGAGTCAATGGTAAAAGCAAAGATGCTTTGGTACTAAGCATACATAGGACATAGCCCCTCAAGATCATGAGCTACAACAAACACGTTTGCTTTGTTTACTCCGTTTCCAGAAAGTAATCTCAAAAACATCTCCCCACAATCTTTAACTAATGACATAATGCTTGCTACAGGGATTCCCAAAATCCCCGTTACATCTAACCCAACAGAGACCAAACAGTTAATACACTGCCCTTTCGGACTTTGAATTGCAGCGAGAACCTTCACTAAAGGTTCTGCTGTGATTACTTATATTATCTTTTCAGTTTGAAAATCTGCAATCGTATGTGTTCCGATTTTTCAATTGGTAAATAAGTAGCCATTTACAATAACCATTTCCTTATACTGTTGTTTCTACGCACCTATTATTTTCAGAAAGTTCTCCCAACAATTAATGTTATAGGAATTCAAGAGTTCATTTACCGTTTTCAAACTATCCAAATGAGAAATTTTTGTTGATGTAAAAGGACTATCTGTTTCCAATAATATCTTATCATTCGGGATACATTCCAGTATTTGTGCAAATTTCTTTGTTCTTGTCATTGATAAGTTTACAGAGAAATAATAACCTCTTTCACACGCTATTTTCAGATTTCCTATTGTACCAGAGTACCAATGAAGTATTGGGGTGAACTTGAAGTTTGTTCCTATTATGTCTAATATTTCATTCTCCGCTCCTCTCGAATGAATTGAAATTATCTTGTTGCTATCATTCTTACATCTTGCCATCAACTCTGAAAAGAACGCAATCTGTTCTTTTGCATGTGACTTATCCGTAAAATCCAATCCAACTTCTCCTATATATCTCGCCTCTGCTAAATGCTTCCACATCAATGGTATTTTATTTGGATACTCATGTACCAGCTCTGGGTGAAACCCTAATGCTATGCGTATATATTTTTGTCCATACAACGAAACCTCTTTCTGATACAAATCGGGAAGATTGGTCATTGCTATGGTGTATATGCCATTCTTTGTAATGGTTTCTATAGCTTTAGGCTTGTCTTTTTGCAAATCTAAATGGAAATGTGTATCATACAGATGTTTCGTCATAGTGTATCAATGAATTCTTTTAGTTCAGCCAAGCCTCTTTGATACAAATCTGCAAAATCCTGTCGATGATGTGTTATCGGTCCAGATTCTTGAATTGCCCAAATAGGAGTTTTCTTCTGGGTCAACCCCAATTTGTAAGAGCGCAAATTAGTTTCCGCTTCAATATCCTTATATTGTGGGTCACGATAAAATGATTCGTCTTTCAAACCTGCTTTCATTATAGCAGCTCGCCTTATAGTACATGGCAAGCATACGCCACAATGACTTGATTCAGTTTCTTTTTTCCAACGTCCCAAGTCAGGATGCGAGCATGACATCGTTAATGGATAATTGCTTTTCAGAAAATCAAAATCCTTACATTCCAACATCATTTCTCCTTTGGTCTTGAACTGATATGGATTGACAATTGTGATCTTCAAATCCAATGAATTCAATAATTCCTGCAACAATCCCATAAAATACGGATGGGTTGTACGAGTACTCAAGCTTCCCATTCGATGTTCGGTCAAAGGTATATTCATAGAGATAACGCCATTTTCTGGAATATACAACTTTACTGGCTTATTCATACCCGATGCCAATAATATGGCATGAGAGAAAAACAATAAGGAACGAGACCTTGTGGTGTCTTCCTTGCCACTTTTAGGAGCTGCATAAAACTGGTAGAATCGTTTCAGTGAAACTTGAAAGTGTTTTTGCAAGGCATCTATAACTCTATTTTGATAAACGCTGACACCCTTGCCTCCATTGTAATTCCCGACAAATATCGGTTTTACATTGCTGGATAAAAGGTCGATTGCTCCAATAAAGGAGTCAAGACCTCCAGACAACATACAAAAGACATCGGTATCAATCTTTCGAGTAGAACGCCTGAAATGATATTTTCCCTCCTTGTATTTGTCTTCATCAGTTGTGATACAAACTCGATCTCTGAAATGAAACTTCCAGTCATCACCGGTCAGGAAATCAAGCTTCCGTTTCAGCAAATCAGAATTTGCATTCCATTTACCAACATTTGCAACAGGCATATATACTTCTATGTGCCTCGTCCAACCGTCTGGTTGTAAACTTCTGAGAACAGACCTGTCTGCATAGAAAACCATGAGCGAAAGATAGAATAAGTCTAATGCTTCCTTCGTAAATACGTATGGTATACTATACAATTGCTTCGACAATTTCCAAAACGTGTAATTGTACTGTTTGTTGTCATTCAGATTTACGACCTCAGCTCCAGCTATATGAAAGGAGTCTGAATTAAAAAGCTTACATACAAATGTATTCATCATTTGAAATTCTCCATAATTTTATAACATCCTTCGTAGATTGCTTTCACCTTGTTGTCTATATCACGTGGATTGACTCCACTATGCAACATTTTTGGAATAACACTTTTCACGATACCTTCTATCCATGCCTTGGCTTTCTTTTCGAAACGACGAATATCTGTAATGCTATTGTCTTTTTTAAGAATACCTGCTGTTACCTGACTGATGAACTTATTATAGATATAGTTCTTAACTGTACCACAGACAAGTTTCTCCAATAGTGTTGGATTTAATAGATTATCAATTTGCTCAGCTTCCAAGTTTGAGTCTTTCAGAAGTTCTGATATAGTGTCCGTCACTGCCTTATTTACATAGCTGTCCTCTAATGAGTTCGGTATTGGAGCCAGTAAATCTCGTATCTCTATAAATATTTCTTTTGTAGTTTTACCTTCAAAAGAAATACCTTCTGACTCTAAACGATGTTTAACCTCTGATGGGGTTCCCGAAAAAAATGAAATGATGCTTGCTGTGGTTTTCCTTGCCTGAACAGATTGCTTTGCTGCATTTCTATGTCCTCCCAATGCTTTTGTATAGGAAGACATGGCATGTCTCACCGCACGTGAATCACTTCCAACAGACTTTGTAACTCCGCTTTTGGCAGATTGCCATGACACGGAAGGCTTTTCTTGTGGCTGTTCATTGGCTTCTTCATCTGACGGAGAATCAGAAACGTCGTTTGGATTGTTGTCATCAGAATAATCGTCTGGTAACAATATTGTTTTCTTTGGTCCTTTATATATACTTGATGTACCCATACCTTTATCTCATATTCAACAGTTCTTCTGTTACTTTCAATGCGTTAGACAAATTGGTATTCTTTTTAATATAATCTTCTATTTCCTCTTTGTCTTGTGCTGTTGGTAATTTGGATTTCAAATTATTGATTGGAGGTAACATCTCTACTACAAGTTTAGATGCTGGTATTTTCTTTATTTGTTTAACAGCTTGATCACGCATTGATTTGCATGACAAAGTTTCTATAAACGATTTGAATATATCCATATCGATTTCCTCAGTCTTTATCATCTCCTCATATATAGCATCTGTAACCAATGCACATTCCGATTCGCTTAATGTTCCAAACAATTCCACCGCTTTTCCTCTTTCTGAATCTGACTTAGCCAAAAACGACTTTAAACATTGTTGAGCATTTGGACTTAACAGATTATTAATCGTTTGATTTACTCTTTGCGTACTGCGCGAGAAATAATAATATGGTTTCAGGTCCTCCTTACCTAGTTGAACATCTATTGCTAACCAGTCCTTTATCCATTCGTCATCTTTCCATTTGCTAAAGACATTAGTCTTTGCTATAGACTTCTTTGTTTCCAATTCTTGCAAGTCTTTTCTGTTGTTCGGGTTCACCACTTCTGCATACATCGGTTCCTTGAAATATTCCAACAACATGAGTTTGGACAATACTTTCTTGTCTAAGGTAACATTTCTGGTTTTTGCCATACTAATTCGCATGAACAATGTATTGAGAAATCTTTTACATTGGCGTGGATTTCCATTCAGCTTGGCAGCAAGAATAGGAGAGATTATATGTGATAATGCAAGTGCATCTTTGATTTTTTCTTCTTTGTCTTTATGGCTATTCACTAATTTTTCTTGACTAATAGGAGCATAGATATTTTCACCCTTAACACATTCTGCAATATTGTTGATTTCGGTTTCAAGCAACAGACATGTAAGGTAACGTTCCAGTTCTAATTCATCAAGTTTGGGTATGGTCACGGGATATTGTACCAATTTCTCCAGATACTCTTTACTTATGTCAAGATCGTTGTTAGGTATATTCTGGTATCGAGTTTTTATTGCATAGTCTACCAAACGACTGTCTGCTCCTATGATAAATGATGTTTTCTCAACGAACAAAAACAATCTCATTGCTGCAAAAATATCCAATATTGTATCTGGGGTACAACGGTCTAACTCATCAACAAATATCACCAGGTGTTCTATCTTTGACTCGTCCAATATCTTTTTAAATTCTTCTTGGAATACCTTTATATCATTACGATTAAATGTTGATTGATTTTTGTTTTCTGTCAATACGTCTTTCAATACATTTTTAATGTCGTCAGCATTGGCATTTGATAGTTTGTCTTTCAGCGCATTGGTTATGGCATCAATAGTAAGATATGTTATAGACCCAAGTCCTCCTGTTAAAAGAATATCCAAAGCAACAGAACCTCCCTTCATGAGAATTTTCTTTCCGTCTACTTTCTTCAAAAGCTTGGTTATTCTTGTCTTTACTTGGGCAGGTATCGTCTTTTCTGTACGAAGCGCGTCAAGAATAGAACCACAAAAGGCTGTTTTTGCATCTTCATATCCTTCAAACAGCCATCCGTTGAATCGAATGCAACAAGCATCTTCCTTATGTTCTGCCTTTATCTTTTCTTCCACCATCTGCATAAGACTCGACTTACCGCTTCCCCAATCACCATAAACTCCTATAGTCGATGGGGTAAGCTTGGCATCCATAGCAATACTCTCCACTGCATCTACAAGATAGTCAAAATTAAGATAATCAGACTTTGTTTCTGAATCTTTCCACATATTAAAACTGATTCTTTTTAATTATACACTCTTACTATTTTTATAGAATATAGAAGTTTCTTCTTTAAAAGTTGGCAGTCCGCAGACCGCCAACCCCGTTTATTCATGAGTGTACGGCTCACTCATCTTGGAAAGAAAACCTTTCCCTACAATCTACTCTGAATTTACTCTGTTACCAGATTTGGTATAGTTACTATATGCAAATATTAGTATGGTCACATCAAGTATGAAAGATGCAAATCCCAACGCAAGAGCTACTGAACCTGTCGTTAAGAGTCCAGCTACTGTCAGCCCTATGGATAACATACTAATAGCGGATTGCCATTTCCATAACTACCCTTGTACCAAGGCCCTTACGAGCATCAAAGTATCGAAGGCTATACATCCGTAGCCGATCTTTGCCATCAATATTGACATACAGGTTAATACCAATGATAAACTACAGAGACCCACTTCAACTTCCGCTGTTGAGTACTTGAGTGTAGGCAGTATCTCCTTTTGAAATGAAGATTTAACTGCCTACATTTTCTTACTGGTAAATACATTTACGTTCATAGTTGTATAACATTTAAATTTTTATATCAATTAGTTGCCCCAAACATCCCAACCTATGCAACTTCGATCTTTCATCCATAAGGCAGTTTCCTACTCTCCCGCATTTCGCAATACCATCGGAATTTGTAGTCTTTACTTCTCTGTTAGGAATGGGAAGAGGTGATATTCTACAGCTATAACCATCAAGACTAGGGAATGTAGCAGGTAGTGGTTTCGCTCCACAGACACAAGCCTATTCAATCATACCTGCTGAACCTTTATTTAAATAATCATTAATCACTACAAATTAATAATCACTCAAACTTCCTCTCCAGCAAACTTCACTTTAAAGCCTAAAACTGTTGCAAATATCATTTCGATATCTTTCCAAAACGAGTAGTGACGATAATAATAACAGTTCAGGCGTACTTTGTCAGGATAGATAACCGTATCATTATATTCAATAGCTATCTCTTGCATCGAACGTTTGTCTCCCTCAGCTTGTTTCTTAGCGACATACTCTGAAATCATTTCATCCTCCAGCCTATACTTCAGAGTAGCCGGCCCAGTAATGCCAGGACGAAGTTTCAGCACATCCCTATCATCCCCTTGCAGCTTATCAGCATAACCAGGCACATCAGGACGCGGACCCACAAAGCTCATGTTTCCTATCAGCACATCCCACAGTTCTGGCAGCTCATCAATCTTATAATGGCGCAACTTTGCTCCAAAAGGAGTGATACGACTATCGCCAGCCACCGAAACAGACGAGCCACTATGCTTCACCGTCATCGAGCGGAACTTATGACAGGTAAACAACTTACCATTCTTTCCCACTCTCTTCTGACAGAAGAACGCCGGACCGCCCGGCATTTTCTTATGGATTAAAAACGCTACTATAGGGAATATCCACCAAATTAAAAGCAATCCACATAGAGATGCTATAATATCAAAGAGTCTTTTGAATATCATTTTGTCTAAATATATTGTTTTCGAATTATTCCAAAGTTTCATTGTGGAATAAACACCTCACACATAGCTTCATTCGTAGCTAAGAAAATCCATTTAAAGGTATTGTATCTTTTTTCGATGTCCATTCCCCAAAGAGTTCCTACATGTTCTATTTCTTTTTCAATATTGTCTTCTGTTATTTCATCAATAGATAAATGTTTATTATTTTGATTAATCCAGCAATTCCAAGCCTCACTGTTTATCAATTGACGTTTCCTTTCTTCAAAAGACATTGTTGAAGGGAGCATTTTCTTCAATCTGAACTTTGCGAGTTCCCATATATACATTATCCTATATGTGGGATTTTGTCTTTGCTTCTTTTGTTCTTCTGAAAGTATCGATATAAATTCTGTATCACTTAATTCTGGCTGTTGTCTCCAATAAGCATTTAAAGCTTCTGTATCAGACTTTTGCATTTCTTCAATACGCTTATAGTCTTCTGCTTTATATCTTACGACATAAGGACTATCACTTTGTTTTGGTTCATTTCCATACCATAGTTGTTCAACTGTTGGTGGATTTACTGCAAATATTGAAGAGTTTAAACTATAATCTGTCTTACGTAAATCCTTATAAGGTACAACCCACGACTCTTTCCTATAATATACATTTAATAAATATAGAGCAGCCAAAGCATGTAATACAGCTTTTACGTTACCATACTTTAGAGAAGCGAACCTATCGTGTTTTACCGCTTGATAAGCTTTACCCCAATATGTTCCTCCTCTTTTATGGGCTTCTTTTAATGGTCTTAACACTCTGTTTCCCTCTTTCGTAAGATTGAAGAAAGGCGCTACGACTAAAACTCTTTTGTTATGAGTTGCCCACTTTATATCAATTAATTTCAAACAGTCCTCATCAAAAAACAGTGTTTTATCACCCCGCTCTTTTGTGCCACCATTAGCATGATACAATTCTTTTGAGATAGCCTCTATTTGAACGCAACAACGCACTAATAAGTCTGCCAAGTGCGGGGAAAAAGTATTCAGTTGTGCATCATAAGATTGCGTTGTTTCCGCACCATTATGTCGCACAGTTATCTCATCTGTAATAAAGATGTACCTTGACACTTCTATCATCTCTTTTTCGAGATTTAAATATGTTTGCCAAAAAATATCAGACTTGTTCATCCTATATTATTTAATGATTGGCATTTCAATTTAATATTCACTATAAATACCCATGTTTCTTTCTCCACCCATAATGCCATACTTGAAAGAATGGTATCCACATGGCTTCATTGGCATAGGGTGACATTAGTTGTAGGTTATGTTTTAATTGTAGCAATCCTTTCTCCAGTTTATTACGTCCATGCTTCAAGCCGAGAGCCTTTCCGAAGTTACCTCCTGCCATAATGCTATCCAGTAAACGAGAACCAAGAATTGAATTAGGTCTACATAACATCAAGTCTTCTTCCAACAAGAAAACCTGTTGTATGACATACATTACAGCCTTGACAAACTTCCTTAATCCTACAGAGCATAACACATTATAAGCCTCACTCCGTTCTTCACGAGAAGAATGTTTCAATATAAAGTAATAGTCCATCAGTTGCCTAAGACCTATACCTTCTTCAAACACATGTCGGTTGATATGCACCATAGAGTGTACAAGATTGAAGAATATAGTAGGATAAGCAAAGCCAACTTTCTTATCATAATGTGCAAATTGCGCAGATGCCTGTGATGCAAAGAACAATTGCAGTCTTCTATTCAAAATTGGATTATACATCCAACTTGGACAGAAATGAATCTCTACGGGCACATCCTTAAAGAACTCAGCAGTTGCATGAACTAAATGAACATCGTAAACTTTAACACCTTTAGAACGTATATAATTTACAATATCATCTCGCTTACCTTCCACCCAAAGATCTATATCACCACAACGTCTGTGTTTAGGATTAGGATAAAGCAATGCTACACCTTGGCCCTTAAGAACACAGGTTCTGAATGTTCCTTTGCTAAAGAAATCAGATAATTGCTGAGCACGAAGATTGGTCAATTCATTACGTTGCTCTAACTGCAATACACTTGCAATCCATTGGAGTTTTATTTTTTTGCTTTCCTGTACATTTTCAGAATACTCTTGATATTTCAAGAATCCTTCAAATGAGACCCCATCAATAGCTTGCTTTATTGCTTCAGTAAGTAAAGACTGCCATTCATGAGAAGAAGGGTGAGAGGATAACACAGAACATGAACCAACCGACAAACGAATCAACTCATAAAACAACTTATCCATAATATCTACTAATCTATATTTTCATATATACTCTCTTTGCTTCGAGAATCATGAATATTGTTCATCAGATTATCTATGGATGGAATTCTCATATAGTATTAGTTATAACATTCATGCTTTCAAAAATAGAGGTTATTTCTTTCTTGCAAAAGTTCGGAAAACCCAACCTCTTAACCAATTAGGAAGTAAAAGCTGAACAATCAATCGTTTTGCAACATTCACTGAGTATTCATACCGATTAATCAATTTGTTGTCAAGCATTAAGCGTTGTATTCCTTCCTCACTTTTAAAGTACTTCATTCCTCCTCTACGGGCATATTGGTCTTCACCACTTCGAACGTTTACAAGTACATCACTAAGATTTGCAAAAACACATTTATTCATCATCATGCGCACCCATAGATAATAGTCTTCATTCCAGAACCAATCTTGATAGTTTCCAACTTTCAAGATGGTGTCTTTGCGGAACATCACGGTTACATGGTTCAATGCACAGCGACTTTTCATGTACTCATATATTGCTTCATTGCTTTCTGGAACAACTCGTTTGCCGACAACATTTGTCGGTTCTCCTATAAACTCTGTCATTTGACCGCCAACTATATCGCATTCTTGATGCTCTGCCATATAAGCCACCTGTTTCTCAAAACGTTTTGGCAGACAAATATCATCAGAATCCATACGGGCCACAAGGCTATACGTTGCATTTTCAACCCCAAGTTTCAAAGCATTACCTAGTCCTCCATTTTTATCCAACCGAATAATGTGCATTACATCAGAGTACTTCGCTTCATATTCAAAAAGTAATCTTTCCAAATCAACTGGAACAGATCCATCCCGAACTAAGACAATTTCTGAAGGTTTCAGCGTCTGCTCAACAAGCATACTATCTAATGCCACACGTACAAATTCTGGTTTATCATTTCGATAAACAGAAGTAACTACAGAAAATTTATCCATATTATTGTTTACTTGATAATCTATTTATAGTCTTACGTATTGCTAAATAGAAAGCCTTTGGACTTCTTAAAATTGAAAGACCATATTTCATCGCGTTCTTATAATCATGCTCTCTTAAGAAAATGTATGCTATTTCAAAATTTCGCATACTATCCACACAAGTCATATCAGACTTTGTCAATGTTTTGAGTATTGGCTTAACAGACTTGTAAAAATTCTCCTTAATTGTTATCGCTTTAAATCCATCTGAGGCTCTATTCTGGCTGTCACTTACATCTACACAATGTAGATATTTATCCACCTCTTTCAACTTAAACCTATAAGTAAAGAATACCAAAAGCTGTAGGTCTTGATTTCTTAACAAATTCTCGTCAAAATATCCTGCTTCATCCAATGCAGAATGTCTTAACAACAAAGTTCCTGTTGCGACATCACTTTGAAGCATCAGTATATCTTTGTATATATTTCCATCCCTATATTTTCGTGATTTAGAAATCACATTCATAGATTCATCATAGAATGTCATCTTACACGAGACTCCGCCCCAGTTTTCATCTAACGATGACAATTCTTTTACTTGTTCTGCCAGTTTGTTCTCTTTCCACCAATCATCATCATCGAGGAAAGCTATATACTCTCCCTTGGCTTGCTTGATGGCAAAATTTCTGGCAACAGCCCCATTGATATGCTTCTCCTGCAACAACAATTGAAAGCGAGAATCATTCTGATAAGCATTGACCTTTTCCATTAGGGCTAATGTATATTCATCACCAGGGACATTATCATTGACGAGAAGCAACTCTATTTTTTTATATGATTGTCCTAAAACACTTTTTATTGCCCGATCTAATTTGTCAGTTCTCTTATATGTAGGAATTATTACACTGACTAACCCTTTTTCGTATACTTTCATAATACAGGATTTTGAATTTCTTTAAATAGCATTCAGTTCATCTACACATGCCATTCCACATTATGTCTTTTTATTGTTGCTGGCATACCAGCTACCATAACATTTATCTCTGTTATCTTTTTGGTCAACAGACTCTTATACGCAACGATTGACCCATCTGATATTTCGCTGCCAGCAAGCATATGGCAATAAGAACAGAGCCACACTCGGTTTCCTATCTTTATGCTGCTGTTCGCACTCTTACTTTCAACACCATCGTAAAGTACAGTATGTCCACCATTATCATCAAACACGTGAACATCCCACCCCAAAAGAACATCATCCCCAATAGTTACTTCATTTGTGCAAGATAAGAACGCATTCTTATTAGAACTAAAGTTCTTGCCTATGGACATTTTTCCATTAACATTAAGTATTGTTCCTGCTGACATCCGTGCTTTTCCCTGAAAAACTAAAGAACCGCCTTTTAACCTTATACTTGCCTTTTGGGGCGGTAGCGAAGGGGAGCCTCCATAACCAATCCTAACAAGTAATGGTTTTATTCCATTTGGAAAACGAATTATATTCTTATGCGATTCTATAATCTTTACATTCCAACCAACAAAAACTGGTAACTTTATAGCTTGTACAAGAGGGAATGAAATGACATTAAAATAGATTGTCTTAGGAAGAGAAAAAAGAAGATACCCCCCCATTTTTATCTTTTTTGCTATTGCAGACATTTTTATTTTTTTAATTGGATTTTATTGGAAGTACAACCTTACTCCCCATCAAGGTCATAAACTCATCTGTAAAATGATTCATCAAACCACAAGCGGCTGTCATTGTAAGTTCACCGAAATATACTTTACCTCCAACCTCATATAGATCAACACGCATTTCTGGATTACCTTCAGATAGTCTTGCCGCTATTTTCAACATCTCTTCTAAATGTGCAGGCTTAGGTATATCATATTTTATGATACTAAAATTAGATGATGTCATCATATACTCTGGATGGGCATTCCATTGCTTATCATATACCATACATTCAGCATTGCCACCATCGCGATTTGTGTATACGAAAATATATTCAGGACTACCATTTAAACACCATATCTTATAGTCAACAAGTGACGATGACTTTATTGACTGCTTTTCTGCATCCAATAATTCTTCTGCAATTATGCAAGCTGGCATATTTCTATACTGTAACTGTCCTGTAGTGATTCCAAATTTTTCTTTCAGTAAAGAACCATACAGTTTTTTTACAGATTCAATGTCAAGCTTGCTTTTATCCTTACATATCAAAATGTCTCCACAGCCGTTGTTGACCTTCAGTACAAATTGATTGGGCAATTCTTCCCAATTTATATCTTCAACATTAGTCCAACAACCATACAGTTTCACTAATGTATTCTCCAATCCTTTCTCCGTAACATATTCGCGAACTTTATATTTATCAGCAAAAACTACCCATTTAGATGTATCACCATAGAATTTCATCCAATGAATCTTCTCGTTGATTGTTTTCGGATTCTTCAAATTCAACTTTTTATGAAAAGTCTTGTAATAAAGAATATGGGTTATTAGTTTGGGAGACAAAAGTCCTACTATATACTGCAACTTATTTTTCAACATATCTTACTTCTTTAATCAATTGATGGAAAATTAATCTTTTTATAAGATTGAGTACTCAATACTACACGAACAAAGCGTTTTATGAAATCAAATATTGACTTTACAGAAACTTTATTACACAACTCATACGCAAATGGGGTGGCAATAGCTGCATCATAGATATTCTTTATGCCCAATTGTTCTCCATTAAATATGAAAACATTACTTGTCACAAAGAAGCCATCAATTACATCCTTGATACCTGACTTACGTTTAGTTTTTCTAATCATAGAATTAAAGAAATCCAATTCTCCATGCAGCTTGGCTATTTCACGCAGTATACGCATTTCACGCACAAGGACTTCATTACTAAATGTACTGTTCACCAAAAAACTGAATGTTTTTTCTATAAGATTTTTATAGGTAAACATTTCAAATTTGCCTGGCCAACCGGGTAAATCACGGGCTGTGAGCAGATAATCGGCAGTCATCAGGGTTATTAACGGCGAATATTGCTGACTTGCTAAGTCTGCGTGCATTGTCCTCCGAATATTGTCATTGAAGAATTGAGCGGCTTCTTTTTTAGACTTTTCATCTGTGCGCTTATAGTTTCGTCCCTGCGATTTGGATGAATCTCCACTTATTGATAACGGTTCACAAGTATACGCATACTCTTCAACTTCCCCTGCAAGTACGACTCCAGAAAAGCCATCAGGTGTTGGGCAATAATAGAAGCAATGATCTTTTGTCCTTGATTTTACTTTGTCAACCAGTTTCGTTGAAGCGACACCTTTTACATAGAACATCGGACAATCTTCCACCAAGTATCTAAAAGTCTTTGCTATCTTATTCAAGAAGTCAGCTGACTTTACCATTTTCACCCCGTCAAACTTACGCTTCTTGATTGAGAACTTACTCATTGCTGTCTCTGCCATAGGGTATGCATATCCTGCAGTTCGCCATGTCAAAAGTTCCGCACCAGTTTCTTTTATAATTTCATACATCCTCCAGATGCAGCCCGGGGTTAGACCATCATCACCACCCAGTGCCATTACATATCCTGGACGTACTGCCGCAAGTGCCGTCTCGAAATTATCACGCATACCGACATGATGGTCATGGGCTATAAGTTTTATACGTGGGTCTTTCTTCTGCAACTCCTTTACCATCTCGACAGAGTTGTCTTCACTACAATCGTCTCCGACTATAACCTCAAAATTCGGATAATCTTGAATCATACAAGTACGGAGTGTATGAATCAGATATTCGGCTCTGTCCTTTTGTGGTATGATAACGGTAAACAAAGGATATTCTTTATTATTGCTCATATTATAATGTTTTATATATGTCATTTAATTTCATTGAATTTTCTATTGGGTCGAACATTCTCTCTATTTCGCCATAATTGGCTTTGATTTTTGCCTCTAAAGCTGGACGTTCTCCATCAAATGCTATTATATGCCTTCCGAAGTCTTCATAATCGTTTATAATAAACAATGATGCCAAATTCCCTTCCATCGAATATTCTTGCGATTCTTCTGTCCATGCTGCTATAGATGGAGTACCAAGTATAATGCTTTCTGCAAGAGCTAAATTTGCATGTGGAATTGTGAAATAACTCAGGATACAGTAGCTTTGTTGAATGATATGATTTATCTTATACCTACTTGGAATGCAACGAACTCGTTTGTCACTGTTTATTACGTTTCGCACTCTTTCTGTATATGTAGGATGCCCTGTCTTAGAAAGTATCTTTTTTATCATTCCTTGCCATCCGCTTCCATATGCATTGTTTGTTATACCCATAACCAGAAGCCGTGCGTCAGGCGATTTGACAAATTCATGAAAGCCTGATATTACTTCTAATGCTCCTTTTATTGGTTGCATTCCTCCCATATACAGGTAAACCTTTTTACCACTCATATCTTCGTTGAAGATACTTGATAGAGGGCATTCTTCATAGCGACAACTTAAATCAATCCAATCATATACAACCGTCTTGGGCTTATTTGAGAATGCAAGCATTGATACACTATATTGGTTTATCGCAACAATGTGGTCAGCATATTGGTCTATATGGTTCAATGCTATTTTACGTTGGATATGATGCTCTCCTTTCGGCCAATGTTCCCGAATATGTATAATTGTTTTTATACCATGTTTCTTTGCAGGGCGCAAATAAGGGTAAAGCATCATCGTATTTATGTATACGATGTCTGGCTTCAACTCTTCAAGAAGTTTTGTATAAGCTCTTAGACTACATATTATATTGAGTGCATTTCTTATTTTCTTTGGTGTAAACGTTGAACAATTATAGGGCACCGTTGACATTTTGTTTAGAAAATAAACAGGAATGTTAAGCTGCTTTATTTCATCTACTAACGGTCCATTCTCTTTCAATAATACTATTGGCTTGAATAATGCCCTATCTACCGTTTTTAATATATTCAACAGACAATAGCTTCCCCCACCGACTGCTGATGTATGGTATAGGTAAAGAATTGATTTCATCTATTTCCTATGTTTAATGATTTTCTGTAATTCTGTGTATCAAGCATATAAATAGCACATGCGCCAGTAAACAATATACACATTGATTCAGGATATGAATTTTGGTATAATAGAAGCAAACATAGTATAATAAATCCGGTCAAATAATTAAACCCTATATTTTTAATATCAACCAATGAAATGTATGCCATTACAACTAATGCAACTCCTATAATTCCGTTTTGGACAGCAAATAATTTGTAGCCAGACACTCCTTTTTCAGAAAAAGAAACATCAAAATAAGTTCCAGTCCAGAGAGAACTTGTTTTCATCATGCTGTCATAAACACTATCCAAATATAAACTTGAGCGGTCATCGCCAGACAACGTTCCGTTTTCTATAATTAATCTGCTAAAAATTGTATTATAAAAGTATTCGTAGCCCAACAAATTATATAAAGCAATAAATCCTAATAATAATACTAATATTCCTCCCATTATCTTCTTCAACTTTCCTTTCTCTTTTCCACATAGAGTACAATAGAAAAAGCCAAAAAATAACAGTATCAATCCTGCTAAAGAAAAAGAAAGTAATTGAGATAGCAATAATAATAGTATGTATTTGTTTTTTACATCATATTTATATATAAACAGAAGAGGGGCTACGCCCAATGTCAGATAACCAGGCTCCAAAAATATTGAATAAAATCTTGTCATCCCAAACATTTCGTATGCGAATACAAAGAAATAATAGTTTTCAAGGCCATCCTTTCTTGCATTCTCTGATAACGACAGTGTTGTATGTGGAAGATTTACGCCCAATAAAAATAATATATAAAAAACGCCTGAAACAAGAACTATTAAAGCCAACCACTTTGTTATGAATTTCAAGGAGTCTACCATTAGTTCTGCTTTTAAATTCAATATCATACCAAATATGATTGCATTCAGTAAGCCTTCTGCAAGTCCAAAGAAATTGCCATCTTTCTTTATCCACATAAACATGAGAAAAAAACAAAACACTACTCCTTTTCTTATGTTTTTGTAGAAATAATTCTTATTAAATGCAACCATTGAAACCGAAAAGAAAATCAAAGAAATCCAAACAGATGGAATTCTTAACAAGAACCATGGGTGCATAGAATTTATAAAAAAGAAAAACAAACAAATCTTGTAAAAGATAAAGAATTTGTCTTTAGCTGCTTGATGTACCATACTTCTAATGTTTGCTATTAACACTATCTCTTATATAGCTAATGGATTTATGCACACTATCATATAGTTTATCTGCAATACAACTGTAATTTATGTGCATTGGCTCTTCTAATATTCTTTTTTGTGGAATAGCATGTTCTTGAAGTCCAACAATTTCTAGAAGATTATAAGCTCTGTCGTCTACAGGAGTTCCTAACTGAATGTTTGAAAATTGTTTTTCAAATTTTATAGAAAAGGCTGTTCCATGAAAAGACGTTGTTACAACATACGATGCATTCTGAAAATACCCTAAAAATTGACGTGGTCCAACAACTTGTCTGTATTCTTTTCCTCTTACATTTTTTGCAGCTGGAGTTATTTCTATAATTTGTAATCCTTTTGCTTTAGCGATAAACTCAGCATGCTTTCTAACAAGTGGAGATTGCGGAACGGTATATATTAGCAAGTAATTTTCTTCTTTAGGACTTATTGCTATTGAAGACCATTCTTTTTTATTAAGCAACAGAACAGGATCCAATACCACAATAGATGAATTTACCCGGATTGCATTTAGATAGTTTGACAAACTATTTTCCCTAACCGAGATCCTATCGAAACTATTTAATATCTTTTCAAAATAACATTTGTATTCGTCAGAACATATTCTCGGATTAGTGCTAGCAGCGTATGATACAAACAAAGTTCCATCATGTTTAAAGAACCCTGAAAAAACCTTATCTACTCCATTTGACAACAAAGGATTCCAAATCTGATCGCTACCAAATATCAAAATGTCATATCCTTTTATTTCATCAATATTTTCATCGTACTGATATGCTGATAATGGTAAAGAACTAATGAAAGAATTAAACAAACGCATACGTTTAATCTTTACATTAAGTATAGGTATCAACTTTATCAAAGTTTTAAACCATAAGACAATGCCATTTTTAATAGATGGCAATAAATTATATTGATTATGTAGATAACTTGGATAGTAATCTATCACCTCTACCTGATACCCCATTTTGCTAAGGATATGAGATAAGGCATAACACTGTAGAACAGCACCATAATTATGCGCTCTATGAAATGTAATTATTCCTATTTTCTTCATTTTCTTAAAATCATTTTTCGTATTAATATTTTCTCTTCTGGAGTTAGAATAATAAGGTAGGAAACCGTCATAGTCCATAACGAACAAACTATAAAATCTATAACTAACCTGTAAAAAGAAGGCTGCATTATCTGCGTCACTAAATATGGCACAACAACAGATATTAATGCGGTAATCATACATGGGCATATAACCTTTGCAAAGTATCTTCCTACACTAAAAGGAAAATGTTTTTTCAACACAAACATACAGGCTAAAAACATTATAATACATATTACTAAATTAATCCAATAAACGGAGTTTGCGTCAGTTCCGTTCTTTAATGCTATATATGATAGAGGCAAAGCCAATAATATAATGATTGAACTTGTTATTTGATACAACCCGAGTTTCCCTGTCGCATGAACAACTTGTGCGAAAGACATAGCAAAATTACGTGGATACATAGAAAGTAATATTAATATAGTGAATGATGATGTGTATTCAGGAATTTTCTCACCTAACCAAAGATGTAATATGTAATCAATTTCAAAGATAACAGGAGTAGAAAGTAGAAAAAACATTATAAATATTATTTTTGACATACTATACATCATTGTATTAGTCCTATTTATATCTCCTTTTGCATACGATTGAACTAATTGTGGTCTAAAAGCTATAACTAAATTTTCACAAAAGCCCTGAATAGCAGATTGTATTTGGGCCGATATACCTCTCGCTGCATTTACAACTGTACCAAAAAATAAATTCATTACCATGTTTATTCCTTGTCCTTGCGTCATCCATGCAAACATACTCATAACATTCCATCCAGAAAATGTAAAAATAGATTTGAACAATTCTTTATGAAACGTTCTTTGTATTATTAGCATTTTGAAATTCCTTTTTGCATATAAATAATATAGCATGAAATTGACAATAGAGGAAAATAAAAGAAGTGTTCCATATATAATAAGTTTATCTGCAGGAATAAAAGGAAGTGCTAGAACAATTCCTAACTTAAAGAACACATCAATAATACTAACTATTGCATAGTAATCCATGCGTTCATATGCTAATATTACAGCACTGTATGGGACCTGTAGTATTAGTAATATTAGAGAAAATACAGAGAATTGGAATATACAATTAGCTGCAAATATTCTGTCAGAACTTAATACCATCTTGCAATTTACATACCATACACCTATAGACTCTAAAACTACCAATAATAATATCGCAAGTATAATCTGGATAAGTAGAGCTGTTTGAAAAACACGTGTAACACCTTTCTCATCATTTGTACCTGCTTCAAAATTATAAAACCGCTGAATGCCATTTGACATCGATGTATTTAGAAATGAAAACATAGATACGAACCCACATACTACATTATAAATGCCAAAGTCATTAATACCTAATGTCGTCAATACAACGCGTGTTGTATATATAGATACAAATAATACGATTATCATTCTTGCATAAAGGAATACAGTATTCTTTGCAATCCTTTTATTATTACCTGAATTTTCTATTGCCATCTCTGATTTCAATTTCAAGTTTTGGATCTTTATAAGCCTTGTTTATAAAAGCACAATATCTTTGGAATTTTTCATATTTGTCTTTTCTATTTGGTAACCATTTAAATGTATTTATAACCTTATCAGAAACAAAATCCTTGATATCGCTAAAGCCATAAAGAGTTAGCACAAATCTTATATATCTCTTTTTTGTATATATGTTATAATGTCTTAATACCCCCCACACACAGCTATTTTTGCCAATACATCATTTTGGGGAATTAAACCCGCATAAACACTACCTAAAGTATATGCTGGTGCTTTTTGAGTCCTTTTTCTAATAATTGTTGCTTCTTCGGCTTTCGCTTTTTCTTCTTTTATCACACCTTGTTTCTTGAGAAGTACCAACCTTTAACAAGTTGAGTATCAACTACATGTGTAAATACGGGTACTTATGGTATATTTTTTTGAACATTAATCATCATTAATCTAACGTTAATCTGACATTAATGCTTTATACTATTAACTGAAAATAGAGGGCTTTAGACATTAATGATCATTAATTTACAATGAATTATCCATTAATCATCTATAGTATTAACGATAGATCAATGAAAGATTAATGGGGATTAATGTTCATATTCAAAGTGGATTAATGTTCAATATATTAGAACTTACGCCACACCATCTTGTTGATAATGCCTGTATAGCTCTGTATTAGTTTCACTACTTTAGTTGAAACATTATCATCAACATAAGCAGGAACCTCACATGGATCATCACCATTATTATGCATTTCTACAGCCATATTTACTGCCTGACATACTGCTTCTGATGAAATAGACCCAATAGTAAACACTCCCTTATCCATTGCTTCGGGACGTTCTGTTGAAGTTCGAACGCTAACAGCAGGGAATTTGAAATATGCACCTTCCTCAGGAACCGTACCAGAATCTGAAACGACACAGAATGCATTTTGCTGCAAATGATTATAGTCGAAGAAACCGAGAGGCTGGCTTTGAATAACCCGTGGGGCAAACTTGAAGCCACGCTTCTCTATCATCTTCTGGCTGCGAGGATGACAACTATAGAGAATTGGCATATCATAAGTTTCAGCCATTGCATTTACTGCATTCATCAATGAGAAGAAATTTTCTTCGATGTCAATGTTTTCCTCACGGTGTGCAGAAAGAAGAATGTATTTCTTAGGTTGCAAGTGCAAACGCTCTAATACATCAGAAGCGTCAATCTCTTTTTGACAAGACTTTAAAACTTCCGCCATTGGTGAACCAACAACGTAAGTATACTCAGGCTTTACACCACTTTGAAGAATATAACGACGAGCGTGCTCACTATAGCAAAGATTTACATCAGATGTTACGTCAACGATACGGCGGATAACCTCTTCTGGAAGATTCTCATCCTTACAACGATTGCCTGCTTCCATGTGGAAAATTGGAATTTTCAGACGTTTGGCTGCGATAATAGAAAGACAAGAATTCGTATCGCCAAGCACAATGACGGCATCGGGCTTTACCTCTGCCATCAAGTTGTATGCCTTTGAAATAACATTGCCCATCGTCTCGCCGATATTATTGCCAACTACACCTAAATAGTAATCGGGTTCACGAAGCCCAAGATCTTTAAAGAACACCTCATTGAGGTTATAGTCATAATTCTGACCTGTATGTACAAGCACATGGTCAAAATATTTGTCTGACTTTTTTATGATAGCCGACATCTTTATGATTTCTGGGCGTGTGCCCACGATGGTCATTAATTTTAGCTTTTTCATTTGCTGTTGTTTATTTGAAGTAATGGGGATAGTATTCTTTGTGGGTATTCACCCAGTCTGCCATTTCCTTAATCTGCTGTTCGTATGACGGAACGACAAAGGAAAAGTCTGTACGGCGATGACGGAGCGACTTGTCCAATTGGAGTTTGTCACTTGGATTTATCTGCACATTGCCGTTGCGGAAATATTTATTAAACAGTCCGCAAAGGTCGAACTTGTTAATGCTCTCGTTATTTACAAGGTTGTAAAGTCCAGAAAGGTTTTCCTTTATAGCCTGTTCCATAGCCTTGGCAAGCGTCAAGGTTGTCACTCCAGTCCATATTGCACCAGTAAAACCGTTAATAGGACCATCCTGCTTCATAAACCAATTGAAAAGACCAATTCCTTTTTCATTGCAGTCAGGACCGACAATTGAATTACGGAAAGTGAGGTTCTTATCGTCATTCACTTCTCCAATAGCTTTTGAACGGTCATAGAAGATCTTTCCATCTGGGAATGAATCCTCATAATATGGCCCCGTATTACCAGCAAATACACAATCTGTACTCATGTGTATTAGTTTAGTTTTACTATATCGTAATGTGTCTGCAATAAAATGCGGAAGATAACCATTCAGCATAACAGCCATAGATTTATGGTCTTCTGCATTTTGATTCAGTACTCCTATGGCATTTATCACTACATCATAGTCATCACTCAGAATTGCTGTCTTTACATCATTGGGATTCATAGCATCGCCAATAATGTTTTTACAGAAAGAAATTGGTCGACGGGTAAATCCTGTCACATCATAACATTGCTCCTTGAAATACAGGGTTATAATGTGTCCAGCCATACCGCTGGCTCCTAAAACTAAAATCTTCATAAACTTGTATTTTATTCAGAACGGTAATCTCTTGCTTTCGCCCGAGGCTGTAGTCCTAAATCCTCGCGTATGAAATTCAGTTTCAGCAAAAGGGCTTTCATCTCTTCTACGTCAAGACGCTTGGTATTGTGTGAGTGATATTCGTCCACTTGCTCTACCTTATGGTCGCCCTCAGTGAAAAACTTATCATAGTTAAGGTCGCGGTTATCACAAGGAATACGATAATAGCCTCCCATATCAATAGCCTTCGCCATTTCCTCACGTGTCACAAGAGTTTCGTACAATTTTTCTCCATGACGAGTGCCAATCACCTTCACCTCTGTCTCTCCATACTTTGGATTGACTTTCGTATAAGTCTGCTTAAGGGCTTCTGCAAGAACATCAAGCGTAGCGGCAGGTGCTTTTTGAACGAATAAATCACCATTTTCGCCATGAGTAAAAGCATAGATGACAAGATCCACCGCATCATCAAGGGTCATCATAAAGCGTGTCATATTTGGGTCTGTTATCGTAATAGGTTTGCCTTCCATCATCTGTTCCACCCACAAAGGGATAACAGAACCACGTGAGGCCATCACATTACCATATCGTGTACAGCATATTGTCGTCTTGGCATCTGCGCCAAGAGCACGTCCTTGTGCAATGGCGACCTTCTCCATCATTGCTTTAGAGATGCCCATTGCATTGATTGGATAAGCAGCTTTGTCTGTAGAAAGTACAACCACATTCTTTACTCCATGAGCGATTGCAGAAAGTAGCACATTGTTTGTTCCTTCCACATTGGTACGAACTGCCTCCATCGGGAAAAATTCACAAGATGGAACCTGCTTTAATGCAGCAGCAGAAAATACGTAATCAACACCATCCATTGCGAAATCAACGGCTTCACGATTACGCACATTGCCAATGTAAAATTTTACTTTGTGAGCTACTTCTGAACGATTTGCCTGAAGAAAATGACGCATATCATCCTGCTTCTTTTCATCACGTGAAAGAATACGAATCTCTCTAATATCAGAATCCAAAAATCTACGCAGCACAGCATTACCGAAAGAGCCTGTACCACCAGTTATAAGTAAAACCTTGTTATTAAAAATGCTCATATGTTATTTTATTATGTTATGTTATTTTATTATATTATTTTCTATTAGTATTTCGTTTGTAAGAGGTATTTAATCCCGTCTAAAAATATCACGTGTATATACTTTATCTTCTACATTCTTCAGACAGTCATCAAAGCGGTTGGCAATGATAGCTTTGCTCTGTGCCTTGAACTCATCAAGGTTATTAAGGACCTTGCTGCCAAAGAAAGTGGTACCATCTTCAAGTGTTGGTTCATAAATAATAACCTCTGCCCCTTTTGCTTTAATGCGTTTCATAATGCCTTGAATAGCAGATTGACGGAAGTTGTCGGAGTTTGACTTCATTGTCAAACGGTATACACCAATAACGCAGTTGCCATGCTCGGCACCATATTGATTATTGCTTGAATAGTCGTACCATCCAGCTTTGCGGAGCACTGCATCTGCGATGTAATCTTTGCGTGTGCGGTTTGACTCTACAATAGCAGACATCATGTTCTGAGGTACATCTTGATAGTTTGCGAGGAGTTGCTTGGTGTCCTTAGGTAGGCAGTAGCCACCATAGCCGAATGAAGGGTTATTATAATGCGTACCGATACGTGGGTCAAGACCTACACCTTCAATGATTGCCTTTGAGTCAAGACCCTTCACTTCTGCGTAAGTATCAAGCTCGTTGAAGTAGCTAACACGGAGTGCAAGGTAGGTATTAGCAAAGAGTTTTACGGCCTCGGCCTCCTTCATGCCCATAAAGAGGGTGTCAATGTTTTCTTTGATGGCCCCTTCCTGCAAAAGTGCAGCAAAAGTTTTAGCTGCTTCAATCAACATATTAACATCTGTTACTGATTCGATAGCCTTATTCTCGGCCTCAAACTCTGGCTTGTTGATAATCTTGGGATAACCAACGATGATACGGCTTGGATAGAGGTTGTCGTAGAGGGCTTTGCTTTCACGAAGGAACTCGGGAGAGAATAGAAGATTAAACTTCTTAACTCCTTTCTGCGCATACTTCAAATAGAGGTTACGTGTATAGCCAACTGGGATGGTTGACTTAATGACCATAATGGCATCGGGATTTACTTCCAATACAAGGTCGATGACTTCCTCTACATGAGTAGTATCGAAGTAGTTCTTTACAGGATCATAATTGGTCGGGGCAGCAATAACCACAAAATCGGCATCGGCATAAGCAGACTTGCCGTCAAGAGTGGCTACAAGGTTCAATGGCTTTTCAGCCAAATACTTTTCGATATAATCATCTTGAATTGGAGAAATCTTATTGTTTAGTTTTTCCACCTTTTCAGAGATTACATCTACTGCTGTTACATGATGATGTTGAGATAGCAATGTAGCTATGCTCAGTCCCACGTAGCCTGTACCAGCTACAGCGACTTTAATGTCTTTAAAATCACGCATATTTTTTGTTTTATTTAGTTTTATCAATCTTATATTATCTTGCTCACACTCACCCCATCAATAGCTCTCTGATAGATATCTTTTACCATTCCCATT
>JAIIAN010000160.1 GCA_022717655.1 Bacillota bacterium
CATGCGGTACACACGAATGTCCATCATCATTTCTTTATAGTCATTGTCATAAGTTGTTAAAATTTTCTCGCCGTTTTCGTCAAATTCTGGATAGCCAAATACTTTACCCATTGTCTTTACCTCCTAATTGTACTTCCGAAACTTTAGTAAGCTCTGGATTCTCTACGTCCTTCCATTACACCTTCGCAGGCTTTTCTTACACTTTCTTTTTCAGAAGTTGTTGCGATTCCTACGTTCCACCAGGATTCATATCCGTCTGTCATTGTCTTTGGAATTACTTTCAGGTCAAACAGGCAGGCAACTTCCTGTTTCTTTGCGTCCTCTAATGCTGCCACAAGTTCTGCGATTGTTTTGCATGTATAAGTTTTTAATCCGTATCCTTCGCCAATCTTTGCGTAGTCTACCGGAATTAAATCTCCTGTCGGTTTCTTTCCATCTGTGTAACGGAATTCTGTTGCGATGCTTCCGATACCATGGTTCATTTCCAGATTGTTGATGCATCCAAATCCACAGTTATCGAAGATTAAGATATTTACTTTCTTTCTCTCCTGCATAATGGTCATGATTTCGCTGTGAAGCATCTGGAAACTGGAGTCTCCGACAACACAGTAAACTTCATTGTCCGGCTCTGCGAATTTTACACCGAGAGTTGCTGCCACTTCGTATCCCATGCAGGAATAACCATATTCAGCATGATATCCGCCTCTCTTGTCTGTTCTCCACATACGCTGCATACAGCTTGGAAGAGAACCTCCTGCTGTGATAATGGTTGCATCTTTATCAATTGTTTTATTGATTGCTGCAAGTGCTGCAGTCTGTGTAATTTTTCCGTTCGTTAATTTTACAAATTCCGGAACTGTTCTCGGATCTCTTGCCTTGATAATCGGTTCAAAGTCATCTCCTGTGTACTCGATTCCTGCAAGGCGATCCCATTCTTTGTCCCATGCAGTTTTTGCTGCTTCTATTTCTCCATTATAACCTGAAACATAACCTTTTGCACGCAGTTTTTCGGCAAGTGCTTCTACGGTTGCTTTTGCATCACCCACTGCTTTTACAGCATCCATCTTGTATGCATGGTAACGGTTATTATTAATTGTAACAAATTTTACATCTTCATTCTGGAAGAGATGTTTTGAACTTGTTGTAAAGTCAGACAGTCTGGATCCGATTGCAATGACAACATCTGCATCTTTTGCAATCACGTTGGATGCTAATGTTCCGGTTACACCAATTCCGCCAAGGCAGTATGGATGACTGGATTTACAAGCACTCTTTCCGGCCTGGCTCTCACCAAATGGAATATGGAATTCTTCACAGAAGTTTTCAACGGTTTCTCCAGCTTCAGAATATTTTACACCGCCACCTACAATAACAAGTGGTTTCTTTGCCTGAGAAATAATTTCTACAAGATCTTCTAACTCTTCTTCTACGGCAACCGGTCTTGTAATTCTATGTACACGTTTCTTAAAGAAATAGTTCGGGTAATCATAAGATTCCCCTTCTACATCCTGTGGAAGTGCGATACAGCAGGCACCGGTATCTGTCGGGTCTGTCAGAACTCTCATTGCACTGACTAAAGCAGTCATCAACTGTTCCGGACGTGTGATTCTGTCCCAATATTTGCAAACCGGTTTAAATGCATCATTTGTAGTAGTTGCAAGACTGTTGCTCTGCTCTAACTGCTGAAGTACCGGGTCTGGCTGTCTGGAAGCAAAGGTATCTGCCGGAAATACTAACAGTGGAATGTTGTTTACAGTCGCTGTTGCACATGCGGTTACCATATTTGCTGCTCCAGGTCCTACAGAAGAAGCACACGGAATAATGGTTTTTCTGTTGTTCTGTTTTGCAAATGCAGTTGCTACATGGCACATACCCTGTTCATTTCTGCCCTGCATTACTCTTAACTGTCCCGGGTTGGTATCCAGCGCTTCACCAAGTCCAACTGCAATACCATGTCCAAAGATTGTGAAAAATCCTTCTACAAACTTTGTTTCTACCCCGTCCATGGATACATACTGATTATCTAAAAATTTTACAATTGCCTGTGCAACTGTCATTCTTGTTGTCTCTGCCATTTCCTCTAATCTCCTTTCTACGCTTCGTCCCTTATACTCTTGCAATCATTTCGCCGTACTGTTCTTTTTCTTCTTTAATAAATGCATGTACTGCATCCGGTCCCGGAAGGGAATCGGAACAGTTGTTGCTTCTTACCATCATGGATGCTTCTGCTGAACCAAACTCCAGACAATCGATAATCTGCCATCCCTGATATAATCCATATAAGAATCCGGAACCATATCCGTCTCCACCGCCAAATCCTTTTCTTGCCTGTACCGGGAATGGTTTAATGGAGAATTTCTGTCCGTCACATGTATAAGCGGTAGAACCTTTCATACCATGTTTGATTACTACGATTTTTGCATTGTAGCCCTGCCATAAAGCTGCTGATTCTTCATCACTCATACCTGGCTGAATCAGTTTTTCAGTTAAATCAAATTCTTCTCTTGAACCCATGATGATGTCTGCTTCTTTTGCAACGATGGAATAATAAATGGAAATCTCATCACTGTTTTTCCAGTTATATTCTCTGTAGTCGATATCGAAAATAACTTTTGTATTGTTTTTCTTTGCCAGCATTACTGCTTTGATTGCTGCCTCTCTTGAAGGGCTTTCTGCAAGTGCTGTTCCGGAAATTAAAATTGCTTTTGTCTGTTTGATGTATTCTTCATCAATGTCATCTACGCTTAACTGTAAGTCTGCAATACAGTTTCGATACATCAGGATACTGCTTTCCTTTGGAGAAAGCATTTCTGTAAAGGTCAGTCCTAACTTTTCTCCGTTTGTGCATTTTGAAATGCGGGAAGTATCAATTCCCTGCTCATTGAAGTAGTCCACTACGAATTCTCCGAACTGGTCATCTGATACCTTTGCAAAAAATCCTGCTTTCAGTCCGTGTCTTGTAACTCCGACTGCGATGTTTGCAGGAGAACCACCTACAAATTTCTCAAACATATGAACTTTTTTCAGTGGTTTAAATTCTTCTTTCACCTGGTCATTATAAGCTGGATTAAAATCAATCGCGATACGTCCCAGTAAAACCAAATCCATTGGTCTTGTTTCATCAAATTCTACATACTTCATAAATATCTTCCTCCCAAAATTCTTTCCTGCTGTTTGTGTGCGTGCTTTATTTTTATTTGTGTGCTTCACGTGTTTTCTTCATGGCTTTATAGTAACACTTGCACACGCGTTTTGCAAGTGCATTTTTGATTTTTGCACACTTTCGATATTCTGCACAATTTAAAAGTTTGATTTTATAACAATTTCACCAGTTTATCGTGTGCTTTTTGCGTGTGTTATTTGTTTCATACAAAAAAAGAACCCTTTTCACAAATCAAAAAGAGTTCTTTGCTTATTTCTATTTTCTTTACTACACATTGTATTTGGTTTTAATACTGATTTCCGTATACTGATACTCTTCCTCCGGCAGACTGCCATGCTTTAGATATTCTTCTAAGATAGATAAGGCTCGATAGCCCTGCTCATATCCTTCCTGGTCAATCAGGAAATCCACAGTATCTTCATTTAATGCTTTTACATTCTCCGGTGTCACATCATAGATAATCACATAAGGGCGTTTTTCCAGATTCAATTCATCAAATGCTGCCTTTACTCCCTCCTGTCCGCCGGATGCCACAAAGATTCCCTTTAAATCCGGGAATATTTTCATTGCATTTACAATAATCTGCTCTACTTCTTTTGCATTGTCCTGACTGCTCTGCACGCCAATCAGGTTCATCTCCGGAAACTGCTTTCTGGTTTCCTCTATAAATCCATCAATTCTTCTACTGCCTGCACGGTTTGAAAAATATCCGGTGATTCCAAGAACTTTTCCCTTTCCATGCATCATAAGACCCATCAGTCCTGCTGCGGTCTGCCCGCTCTTCCAGTTATCCAGTCCCACAAAACAATTCCGCTTCGTTCCAATGATATCGGTATTAAATGCGACTACCGGAATCTGTTTTTCTTCGATTAAATCATTTAATTTTTCCCGAATCCGGTCACAGTCTACCGGCATGATTGCCAGTGCCTGAATCCCTGCTTCTTCCAGCTCCAGAATGGATTTTAACTGTGCTTCTTCATCGACAGACGGATTTTCCTTCACAATTACCTGAACTCCTGTCTCTAAAAGCCGTTCTGCCGCTTCATAGATTCCCCTGTTTACCTGAATCATAAATGGAGAATTGGAAAGCTGTGTTACCACGCCAATCCGATATATCTCCTCAATTTTCTTTTGTTCCTGTTCTTTTTTTCTCTGATGTTTCGGAACATATCCGATTTCGTCTGCAATCTGCCAAATCTGCTTTGCAACTTCCGGATTAATTCTTCCTCTGTTATTCAATGCCCTGTCCACAGTTCCCCTTGAAACTCCGGCCAGTTCTGCAATCTGCTGAATCGTTCCCGCCATAAATTCTGCCTCCGGTGCTCTAAATTTTGCACATCGCACACAAGTCTGTTTGATTTTCGGAATAAAAAAGCACACATTTTTTGTTTTATTATATACTCATGGTGTGCATTTGGCAAGAGGAGAAATGAAAAAGATGAAGTGCTTTTTCAAAAAACACCTCATCTTCTTCTATTGAATCATTTAAGTTATTATTTTACCATTTATAAAAATAGAATCTCATTGACCAAGCTAAACTTTTTAAAATTAAAACAACACTTTCTTTGCATCTTCAGCCTGTGCAAACGGTCCAGGAATCACATCCATGCCACGATGTCCGCCAAAATAGTCTTTATCAAACTGAATGGCTGTTCCATCCAGATTTTCAAATCTCTGTTCCGGCTCAAATGCTTTTCCAAGTATATCGGAATGAATCATGCGATCTTTAAACTCACCGACTAAATCATATACATTCGTATCTAAGTAATAGCTTCCCTCTTTTTCTACAAGATCCACTTTTGCTTCTTTATCGGAGACAACCAGTCCATTCACTTCATTTTTGCACGCTTCTGCGCCATTTAGGTATACATTTCCCTCAATCCATACCGGAAGATGTCCAAAATGTACCGGCTCTAATTTCTTCATATCAACCGGTTTTGTGAAGTCAAACTGAGAAATCCATTCCTCATAAGTCGGATATTCATCAAACATCCAGGTTCCTGCTTTTCTGTTTTCAGAATCAAATCCCTCATCGGAATCGTGTGGAATAATCACATCTTCTGACGGCCATTTCTGAACAAAGATATTGTTGTAAATTCTGTCATCCCCATGAAGAATGGTCATAAATCCCATTACTTCTGTGCGGTGTGGCATATGATATGGCGTATAACGCCATCCGGTTCCATCACCAACGCAGGTCAGCGCACCACAGATTAAGTTATGTACCAGTGCCACACCCTCTGTTGCAAATCTTAAACTTGCATCGGAAAGCATTACGTTATTATCAATCAAAGTCGGACCATGTCCTACCTCAACAAAGATATCCTGAGACATCATACCGCCTTTTAAATTCTTTGCATGAGCTGGTTTCTGGTTGTCATGTAACAGGTTCTGAGTCAGTCTTGTGCCCTGAGCTTCCCAGTCACACCAGATACCCATCGTACAATGATGAATGTGATTACGACGCATTGTCACGTCAATTGCGGCATGCATCTTAATACCTGCAATTTCAGCTCCACCCTGTTCCATCATGTTATTGATATGATGGATATGGTTATCCTCGATTACGCTGAATACACCGCCCATACGACCGATAATACCACCCTGTTCGCAGTGATGAATATTATTACGGCGAATAATATGTCCACCGATGTTTTCCTTTAACCAACCATGATACTGTCCTCTGCAGACTGCATCACGTTCCATCTGAGTCGGGCTCTTTACATATTTATAAGTAAAATAATGGTCATTTTCAGGGTCTAAATATTTTCCTACGGAAATTCCGGCACATTTACTGTTTGAAATGTCACAGTCCTCGATAATCCAGCCCTTGCTCCAGTGTGGTCCAATCATACCATCCTGAAATGCTGCAGGAGGAGCCCATGTTGTTGCTGCTTTATTAATATTAAATCCGCTTACTGTAATATAGTTTACTCCGGTTTTTTCCGGCATAAAGCACTCACGTCTTACGTTGATTTCTACATTTTCTTCATTCGGATTTTTACCCTGGAAGTTTGCATAGATGATAGTTTCATCTTTTTCTTCATCCTGCTCGGTGTACCATTTATAAATGGAATCTTCTGGTACCCAGCTGCACTCGTATACTTCGCCTTTAATACACTCTTCTAAAGAAACTGCCTCATAAAGTGCTTTATCATTTAAATAAACACAACCTGTGTGCTTGTCTGCTTTCGCAAAGTACCAGTCACCATAAACAAACGTAGTGTATGGATTATAATTTCCAAAAGTGCTGTTTGCAATTCGGCATACCCATACATTTCCTTCGTATTTCTGCCAATTCTTTACCTGCTCTGCACCGGTGATAACAGCCCCAAGTGGCTGGGTGCTTCGATAAGAAATACGTGCATCCTCTTCTCCTGCATGAATTGGGTTAACATATTCACGATAAACACCAGGAGAAACTAAAACCTCATCTCCTGCCTTTGCTACTTTTGCTGCATCATTGATATGACGAAATGGCATATTTGCAGTACCATTTCCATCACGACCCGCATTTACATTTACATAAATTCTCATGATTCAAACTCCTCCAAAAATAATCGTTTCAGTTTCTATTCGCATACTTATTTTTCTGAAATGAAGTATAGCACCGGATAATTGAAAATACAATTTATTTTTGTTTGAAAAATCTTGAATCTTGTGTGGAGATTAAAAGTAAAGCGGACATTCGCAATCCGCTTCGCTACTTGCTCATGAACGCAGTCGCTTTGCGATCTGTCAGTGGGAGCTTTCAACTCCCACTGACAG
>JAIIAN010000667.1 GCA_022717655.1 Bacillota bacterium
GCCGCCGTTGAACAGCATGGTGAACAGGACCAGGAAATTCAGGATCTTCCGTCCCGGCAGATTCTCGCGGGAGAGGGTATAGGCCAGCATCAGGGTGATTGCCAGACTGATGGCTGTTCCCAACACCGCGATGATGATGGTCGTCAGGTATGCCCGGCCAATGATGACGCGATTTCCCCACAGATATTCATAAGCGGCCAGACTGAACTCCGAGGGAATGAAGGAATAGCCGTTCCGGGTGATGGACTCCTCGCTGGAAATGGACGATGTGAACATCAGTACAAAGGGCAGAATGGCCGAAAGTGACAACAGTGCCAGCACAATGTAAGAGACGACCGTCACCCCGGAAACATTTTTTTTCTTTTTTGCTGTAGTATCCATACTTAGAACAGGCTCCCTTCCATATTTCTCTTTTTCACCAGCCAGTTGGAGAACATCACCAGAATAAAGCCAACGATGGACTGGTAGAAGCTCGCAGCCGAGGACATGCCCACATCGCCCAGCTTCATCAGACCATTGTAAACGTAAGTATCAATGGTGGACGTTACGCTGCTGATAATGCCGGACTGCATGGGGATCTGATAGAACAGGCCGAAGTCCGAATGGAAGATACGGCCCACGCTCAGCAGCGACATCATAACGATGGTAGGAGAAATCAGAGGGATGGTGATGGAGAAGATCTGCTTCAGCTTTCCTGCTCCGTCAATCGCTCCGCTCTCATACATATCGTAAGATACGCCCTGAAGGGCTGCAAGAATAAAGATCATCAGAAACGGCGTGCTCTTCCACACATTTGCGACGATAACCGCCGGCATCGCGCTCGTGACATTTCCGAGGAAAGAATATCCCTCCTTCAGGATTCCGAGGCGAATCAGAATTGCATTGAAGACACCAATTTTCGTATCGTAGAGTGCGCTGAATGTCAGTGCACTGATCGCTGCAGGGATCGCCCACGGCAGAAGTGCCATTGTACGGAATACACCGCGTCCCTTGAGCTTCTCATTGAGGATCAGCGCTACTCCCATCGCAAGTGCAAGCTGGATCACAATGTTCACAAGTGTCCACACAACTG
>JAIIAN010000668.1 GCA_022717655.1 Bacillota bacterium
TCCGACACGCCCATCTTCTCCATCAGATAGCTGCGGATGGTGGAATCCGAAAGCGGTTTTAATTTCAACTGGACGCAGCGGGACAGGATCGTCGGGAGAAATCCGTCCGGATTGGTGGTCAGAAGCATGATCACCGCATAAGCCGGCGGCTCCTCGATGGTTTTCAGCAACGCGTTCTGCGCCTGCACCGTCATCTTCTCCGCTTCGTCTACAATATAGATCTTATACTGGCTGCTGTAAGGACGCACCATAATGGTATCATTGATCTGCTCACGGATATCATCTACACCCATACTGGCCGGTTTTTCATGAGTCACGTAAATCAGATCCGGGTGGTTGCCAGACAACACCTGCTTACACGCATGGCACTCCAGACAGGGCTCTGTCTGTCCCTTCTCGCACAAGAGCGTCAACGCAAATGCATTGGCCAGGGATTTGCGCCCCATTCCCGCTTCCCCCGCAAGAATATACGCATGGGAAACCTTGTGAACTGCTATGGCTTTCTTAAAATGCTCCTTGATGGTCTCATGTCCTAAAATGTCCTGAAAACCTGGCATAAAATCCCCTCCTTCACGACTTACTTTTGGTCATTATAGCATAAAATGAAGTCAATGTATAGATACGGAAAAAGCAGACTTCCTGGAACCCGCTTCCATGGGAAATCTGCTTCTCGTTTTATTCTCATCTGACCCGTATTTTATTTATTTTCTTTCCATTGCTGTTCCATCTTCTGTCAGTCGCTGCCTCCGCAGCGGTCATTCCTTACTGCTCTGACAATCTCATCTGCTTAAACAGACGATCCAGATTAAATCCGGCTTTTCTCAATGTCTTGGTGAAGTTTTCGCAGTTATACAACTGCTCTCCAGCCATCCACTGAGGACATGTCATCTTCTCTCCGCACATCGATGGTTCATTGACAAATCCCATATCCATACCGCCCATAACTGCACCTCCCATTCGTACATCATTTGTATTTTCAGTATGATTTTAAAAACATTTCTTTTTGTTTCTTTCTGGTTATAGTATATCGGTTTCTGGACATTTCGTCCATAATCTGCTAATCTGAAAAT
>JAIIAN010000669.1 GCA_022717655.1 Bacillota bacterium
TAGAGGAGCGCTTCGGTGACCGGACAGGTAAGAATGTCCATCTGGAAGTGGCGCATACGGATAACCAGGAGGAGGCAGACGAATTTGCAAAGGAACTGCGGGAACTGTTCCCGGCGACCGGCGAGATCGTGATCGCACCGTTGTCTTTAAGTGTCAGCTGCCATATCGGACCTGGTTCGTTAGCAGTGGCCTGCTCTAAGGTGATCGAATGAAACGGATAAAACTGAATCATATTTTCAGTATGAAAATACCGTTGTTTCTGTTGTTTTTGATCATTGGTTTCTTGCCGGTATTTATCCAGAGCAAATTTATGAACCAGTCCTTCAGTCAGACACAGATCGACGGACGGATGATCGAGGTGCAGAACCAGTGCCTGATCACAGGAGACCGGCTGACCAGAGCCGGGTATCTGTTGAATGAAACTCATGACCCGCTGATCGATAAAGAACTGGATACTATCGCGGACATTTTCAATGGACGAATCGTGGTGGTAGATCAGAATTTCCGGATCGTGAAGGATACGTTTGGGCTGGCCGATGGGAGGATCAATGTGTCCGAACCGATCGTAAAATGCTTCCGTGGGGAAAATGTGGCGTTTCATGAGGCGGACAAGCACTATGTGGTCACAACGGCGCAGATCTGCGACAGTGAGGATGAGAAGAACGTCATCGGCGTGCTGTTGATGACTGTGTCCACAGAGAATATTGTATCCAATGTATCGAAGGTGGCGGAGAAGATGTCTTTCTACGGGCTGATGATCATTGGAGTATTGATTCTGTGCTCTATTTTGTTCGTCGTTGTTCTGATGAAGCCATTTGGACGGCTACAGGAGATGTTAAATAAGGTTGCGGACGGCAATCTGGACGAGAGTATTTCGGAGAATACCTACAAAGAAACATGGAACATTTCCCAGGCGGTCCAGAGCACTATCACCAAGCTGCGGACCGTGGATCAGTCCAGAGAAGAATTTGTGTCCAATGTGTCTCATGAGTTAAAGACGCCGATCACGTCTATCCGGGTTCTGGCAGATTCTCTGATGAGCATGGAGGAGGTTCCGGTGGAACTGTAC
>JAIIAN010000161.1 GCA_022717655.1 Bacillota bacterium
TTTGCCCATTTTTCAGAAGCAGCTGCAACAATCAGCCATTGATGTTTTCCATCAATCTGGTCACGATATTTCTTTAAGACTTTCTGACGCATCTGATTTACAGTTGAAATTAAATCCGGTGAAATGCCGGATAATTCATCCGGGTCTGAAGAATCAATAAAAATACGAACCGGCAGAGTTTCTGTCATCTGTTTTGCACGTTCTTCCTCCCATACTGCAACCTCTCCAAGTACATCCGCTGTCGCATACTGATAATGCAGTTTATTCACTTCACCACAGGACCAGAACAGCTCCACATAACTTGCACCGGCCTTATAACACTCTTCTGTAACCATTCTTACAAGCGGAATCTGGTCTACTTCTGCCTGCAGACGAACACGCTGACCTTTCTGTACATTTGCTCCAATCTTTACGATTAATTTGGCATACTCTCTTAATTTGTTTTCATTCATAGTAAAAATCTCCAGTCACTTTTTCTTATATTTTTTGTGATTATTTGAGAAAAACACCCCATTTTTATCACTATTAACTATGAGTATACCCGCTTTTTCATGACCATGCAAGCTAACTCACAGAAAAATAAGGCTTCTGCCACAGACCGATTCTCTCTGTCTATGACAAAAGCCCATTCCTGCTTTAACACGATTCTTATTTCTCTTATCTTTGCCAAATTTATTATTGATTACTTTGATTATTTTGATTTTACTGCTTCTGCAATTTTTTCTGCAGTCACACAAAGGATAACGGTAATCACCATATCTGGCAATGTATTTCCAACCGGAGTATCTACCTGCATCAATACACGGTAAATGATAAATCCCGCCAGCCATACCAAAAGATTTCTCCACTCAAAAGCAGACTTCTGCGCATCTGCTTTTTTTAGCAGAAAGTAATCTGCAATCTGTACGGCAATCATTGGTGCAAACACAGAACCAATTAAATATAAGAAATTTGTAATGTTGTCCATCGGATACACAATTGCTGCGATTGTTCCAATCACGGTAACAATGATTGCTGCCCATTTTTCCTGAATTTTAGAAGAAATAGAAACACTGGAAACACCTGCTGAATACGCATCCAAAAATGTCGTTGTAACCGTAGAAAATACAATAATCAAAAGCCCTACAATTCCAAATCCTGTTTTTAACATAATCTGCGCAATATCATATTCTCCGGTAAAAATTGCAGCTCCCATACCAATCATATACATGAAAATACTGACCAGACTATATACAACTACACTTGCAAGCGTTGCCGAAAACGGTTTTTCTGCTTCTCTGGTATAATCGCTGATAAGCGGAAGCCAGGAAAGCGGCATTGCTACGGCAAGTTCTACAGCTGCACCAAATGTCAGGCTTCCATCATCTACAATTGCCGGCATGCTTCCATTTCCAAAAAAGATGACTTTAAAAAGTACCAGTGACAAGATAAAAAGTGCAGTCATTGCAATTGTATTTAACCTGCCAAGATTTGTAAGTCCGATAAAAATCCATACGATAATCAAAATACCAATGATAATTGCCCAAATCCAGGTTCCTGTATGTAACACACCATCTGCCGCAAGTGCTCCATCATAAATCATAATTGCAGTCCATCCTACAAGCTGTAACACATTTAAGACGGCAAATAACAGACTTCCACGCTCACCAAAGCTCATTTTTACTGTTTCCATGGCACTTTTTCGTTCTCTTGCACCAATCATTCCTGCTGCAAACATCATAAATCCGCCAATCAGATGTCCCAGTAAAATTGCTGCCATTGCTTTTCCAAATCCAAGTGGTGCAAAATAAGTACCTGTCAAAATTTCAGCTAATGATACACCTGCACCAAACCAGATTAATCCATTTGAAAAAACGGAAGTTCTTTTCTCACTCATCCCTCATATTCTCCTTTGACTGCAAACGCATGATTCATCGGTCCACTTCCTTTTCCAAGGTCAAGCATTGCTTCGAGTGCACCGGAAATATAATTTTTCGCATATCTTACAGACGTTTCGAGGTCTCTTCCCTTTGCAAGATTGGATGCAATTGCAGAAGAAAGGGTACAGCCCGTTCCATGTGTATTGGAATTATTGATTCTCTTTCCATGAAACCAAACCGGTGCTTTTCCCTTCTGAAAAAGCAGGTCATTGGCATCATTTAACTGATGTCCCCCTTTTAATAAAACTGCACAGCCTAAGGTATCGCAAATAATCTTTGCTGCTTTTTCCATATCTGCTTCTGTTTTGATTTCTATTTCAGAAAGCACTTCTGCTTCCGGAATATTTGGAGTAATCACCGTTGCAAGCGGTAATAATTTACTTTTTAATGTGCTGATGGCATCTTCACTAATCAGTCTTGCTCCGCTGGTTGCCACCATAACAGGGTCTACTACAATATTTTTTGCATGATACTCTGTGAGCTTTTCTGCAATTGTTTCAATCAGCTCACTAGAAGAAACCATTCCTGTTTTAACTGCATCCGGATAGATATCTGTAAAAATACTATCCAGCTGTTCTGCCAAAAATTTTGGAGTTACCTCCATAATGTCTGTTACGCCAGTCGTATTCTGAGCAGTCAATGCTGTAATCGCACTCATCGCATAAATGCGGTTTGCGGTCATGGTTTTAATGTCTGCCTGAATTCCAGCGCCTCCACTGGAATCACTTCCAGCAATTGTTAATGCTTTGTACATCGTCTTTTCCTCCTTGCTTCTGTACTCTCAAACTTTTTCTATCTCTCTTTGATTGCTTAAGAAAATAAGAGTACATCGTCTTTGCATTAATTTTATAGAGCGACAAAAAGTGGTGCTCCCAGTCTGCCGCTGTTCTCTTTTATCTTCATGCGCCTTATCTGCGCAATAAGACCAAAACAAAAAATGCAGGAATCCAACTAAGATTCCTGCACACAAAACACATCTTTGTGATTCATTATCTCCCTACGTTGGCATTATCCAAATCAGGTTCTGGGTTAAAGCATCCGCTTACTCTCAGCCCGCCTCTGCGAGCACCCCGTTTTTATGTTCTATTTTATTATACACCTCTATTTTAAAAATACAAGTTTCTTTTTTGTGCATTTTCTATCTGACTTAAAAAATATCCAGCATATTATCAAGATAAACTGCTTCTCTTACATGAATCTGATACTCTGGTTTCGTCATATAATAGAGCAGAAATTCTAAAACCAGTGCGCTTCCAAGTCCACGTCCTTCCATTTTAAAGTTAGAAAATCCCATAGGCAGATAAATATTCTTAATATCCTCTAATCCAATGAAACCTGGATTGGTCATTGCCTTTGAAAAGCGATAGCCCTCTCCTGCATCTGGTGCACTACACATATGTTCTAAGCCATTTTCTCCAAGATTTTTTTTGCTGACTGCTTCATAGCAGATTTTCCTGTCCTTACATCCAAACCAGCAACATTCATTACAGAGAAATTCCACTTTTTCTTTTTGTTCTTTTGACAGTGTTTTCCATTTTTCAAATGCTTTATTCAACCGAAAGTCTGGTACGACATAACAAAACTCCTCACGATTGATTTCTTTTCTTAACTCTTCAAAATCTGTTAAAACTTTCGTAGTGGAAGAGACAAAATAGAGATTTGGATAATTTACTTTTAAATAATTTAACAGCAAATCAGAATAAACAATTACTCCATTTTGTTTTTCTTTTCCCTTATTAAATAAGGCACAAAGCGCATTGCATTTTTTATCCAAAAGATGTTCTTCTTTTAACAGAGAATTGCTAAAAGTCAGCCGTGCTGAAATCCCATATTCCTGCATCAGTTCCAACACTTCCTGTGGTCTGCTGTCTCCACACTCCACACGACCACCGCCCCAGAGACAGTCCCAAGGTGCTCCATAAATTGAACTAATTTCACACCAGTCATAAAAATATTCTCTATGTTCCCGAAATAAAGGCAAAAACACTCGATACAATTCATAAAATTCAAACAAGCCGGGAAGATGATAATATGCCTTATTCCTGTCTAATTCTTTCATAATTTTCGACACACTTTCTTAATTTTTTATCAAAATACAAAGCTATTGCTTCGGATGATGCAGAAATTCAAGAATTGCCTGCACATAATTTTCTTCTTCTAGAACGGTAGAAAGATGTCCTCCCGATACATATTTGATTTCAGGATTATGCATCAGCTGAATCAGGTCTTTTTGCATCTTTTCCGAAAAGAAATCCTGATTCGGAAGAATCAATAATATCTTTCCCTCTAATTTTTCAAAATCCGCCTCTGTGACAGGTGTCTGATTCATTAAATCCGCCAGCAGTCCAGAAATATGAACATCTTTTTCCTGCTTATAATCTTTAAAAATGGTTTCAAACATATCCTGTACATAAGCGATTTCTTCTTCACTTTCATTACGAATATGACTCATTCCAGCCTTGATAAGTCTCGGTTTTAATTTTTCATAATTACAGTGCTTCATATAAAACAGCATGAGGGGTGCAAAAAAATACTTCTTTTTCAGACTTTTAAGTGTCTCTGCATCCATGCCACCTGTTGAAATCAGAATTAATCCCCCCACTTCTTCTGGATAGTTCTGTGTATAAATCTGTGAAATCATACCTCCATCACTTGCCCCAACAAAAACAGGCTGTGTAATTCCAATTTTTTTAAAAAACGCATGCATTCCCCTTACCAGCTCCTGATTCGTCCGCAGTTCCTGTGGGTAATCAAACAGCAACACCTGATATTCTTTGGATAATCCATCTACATAACCCATCCACATTTCCAGAGTATTCATTCCTCCATTTAACATCACCAGGGTTTTACTTTCTTTTTTTCCGCTCAAGACATAGTTAAATTTACTTCCATCGACAGTAATGCTCTCATATTTATGGGTAGCTTTAAATAATTTTAAATCTTCAGAATACGACATACCCCTATCTCCCCTTTCATCATGCATGACCAAAAGTTTTAGTTAGGTTTTTCTAACTATTTAAGATTATTTTAATCATACCATAGGTGATAGTAAAAATCTATGATTTAAAAAAGAATCCGAAATTCGATTTTTTTATCCATTTACTTCTATTCTCTCATTGATTTTTTCTTGTAATATTGTATTATTAAATACAGTTCAAAAAATTATTTAGGGGGCTTTTTATGCAAAATAATAAAGCTTTTCTGGGTACAGAACCAATCGGCAGGCTTCTTCTTAAGCTGTCTATTCCTACGGTAATCGCCCAGCTTATTAACATGCTCTATAATATTGTAGACCGAATTTATATCGGTCATATTCCCGAAAGCGGAAGTCTGGCACTTACAGGAGTCGGTGTCTGTATGCCGGTTATTATGATTGTATCTGCATTTGCGGCATTGGTCAGTTCCGGCGGTGCACCACGCACTTCTATCTTTATGGGAAAACAGGATAATGAATCGGCCGAAAAAACATTAAGTAACTGTTTTGTACTTCAGATTATCATTTCTATTGTTTTAACTATTATTTTACTTCGCTGGGGCAAGAATCTGTTATTGGCTTTCGGTGCGAGTGAAAATACCATCCAATATGCGTCCGACTATATGCATATCTATGCTTTTGGTACAATTTTCGTCCAATTGACCCTGGGAATGAATGCATTTATTACCGCACAGGGATTTACTTCTGTTTCCATGATTTCTGTTTTGATTGGTGCAGTCTGTAATATTACTTTAGACCCGATTTTTATTTTTGCTTTTCATCTGGGTGTAAAAGGTGCTGCACTTGCAACGGTTCTTTCACAGGCTGTTTCTACTATCTGGGTGGTATTCTTTCTTTGTGGCAAAAAAACTCAGATTCACATCCGAAAGAACTATCTGCCTCTAAAAGCAAACATTATTCTTCCTTGTATTGCACTTGGACTGGCTGCCTTTATCATGCAGGCAAGTGAAAGTATCGTAGCAGTCTGCTTTAATTCTTCTCTGCTTCGCTACGGCGGGGATATTGCAGTTGGAGCTATGACCATTTTAACCAGTGTCATGCAGTTTGCCATGCTTCCTTTACAGGGAATCGCACAAGGCGCACAGCCAATTTCCAGCTATAACTACGGTGCTAAAAATGCAGAGCGTGTCAAAAAGACGTTTCGTATTCTTTTAATTACCTGTTTGACGTATTCCATCGCACTCTGGACGGCTGTACAGCTGATTCCGAAAGTATTTGTAGGTATTTTTACTTCCGACGCAGGTCTTGTTGACTTTACTGCACCTATGTTGAAAATCTATCTCGGCGGACTGTTTTTATTTGGAATTCAAATTGCCTGCCAGATGACCTTTACTTCTCTTGGTAAGGCTGTAAATTCTATTATTGTTGCGGTTGTCAGAAAATTTGTGTTACTCATTCCGCTGATTTATCTGATTCCGCACCTTGTGTCCAATCCAATGGTCGGTGTTTATATGGCAGAACCAATCGCTGATATCATTGCAGTGCTTTTTACCTCTGTGTTATTTTCTTTTCAGTTTAAAAAAGCACTTGCAGAAATTCAAAACTAAATCAATCATTTTCTTTGTATATCATCTTACCAATATATAGGAATTGTTAGTAACAATTGCCTTTCAAGGAGGAATCCATCCATGTTATTAGGCTCACACGTCAGCATGAGCGGAAAGAAAATGCTGTTAGGAGCAGCAGCAGAAGCAGCCAGTTATGGATCTTCGACTTTTATGATCTATACAGGCGCCCCTCAAAACACTAGAAGAAAAGCCATCGAAGAGATGAATATTGATGCCGGAAAAGCGTACATGGCAGAAAACGGTCTAACAAATATCGTCGTTCATGCCCCTTATATCATTAATTTGGGGAATACGATCAAACCAGAAATGTTTCCTTTTGCCGTCCAATTTCTGAGAGAAGAGATTGTCCGTGCGGAAGCTTTAGGTGCTACTCAAATCACCCTTCACCCAGGCGCTCATGTAGGAGCAGGGGCAGAAGC
>JAIIAN010000670.1 GCA_022717655.1 Bacillota bacterium
GCCTTCTTTTTCAAATTCAAGCCCATCCTCCTGTGCCTCCTCCCGTTTTTCTTCTCCGCTTCTGCGGCTAAAGCATACAAACATATCTTTCATTCCAAAATAGGTCTCATAGAATACCGCAAATACCTTTAACAGTACCAAAATGACCACTACAAATATATTAAATCGGGTCTCCTTCAGATATCCGGATAAGATATTGGCCACCAACAGCGTACCAAATAAAAGGCCGCCATTTAGAAAATCCCGGAACCAGATACCCATTCCCATTCCAGCTCCCAATTTTATAAGAGGTATCAGGAGCAGGAACATCAGATGAGGCAATTCTACCTCTGTACTGCAGACCGCCGCTGAAAATACAAACAGCCACTGCATCAGAATAGCAGACACGCAGACCAGTTCCCTGTCGCTGCGGTTCAAAAGAGCCCCGTAGATCGCTCTGTTTCGTTTTTTCCAGGAAAACCTCCTGGTGAGGACTGCGAACCATATGGTAAACGCAGCTCCCACCAGGGCAGTCACCACGATAAAATCTTTAAAATACAGCACATAACCTGCCCAGTTATTCCACATAATCGTCCTCTGTGATCAGCAATTCAAATTCGTTATTTCTATGGATAAAAAATCCGTCAATCTCTTCATAGGTTTCTGTCCGGTCTCCATCTTCCAGAACGATCTCCACTTTTCCATGGATCTCGCCAAGCACCGGCATATAATCCTTCAGGATCAGAAGATTATACTTGTCACTGACAATCCGAACCAACTCCACATGTTCAAAAGCCTGGAGTCCTTCCTTAAAGCCCAACACACTGGCTTTTATTTCTCCCATGGTGCATCGTCCCTTCCATTCTGGTGCTTTCCGCTGTAGCTTCCGATCATGAAGAAGTCCTGTTCATCCAGATCATCATATCTGCCTTCCAGGATTCCTTCTACATCATTTAAGATATCCTCGATCTTCACAAATTCACCTGGAATTCCGGTAAAGTCCTGAGCCACGAACATTGGCTGGGTGAAGTAATTCTGCAGCTTTCTGGAGCGGTAGAAGATATTTTTATCTTCTCTGGACAATTCCTC
>JAIIAN010000671.1 GCA_022717655.1 Bacillota bacterium
GTATACACTATTTCACTAGGCGGGTTTCTTTTTGGCTATGATACAGGAATTATTAACGGTGCGCTTGCGTTCATGAGCAAACCAAGCCAACTAGACTTGTCACCAGCATTACAAGGTATCGTTTCTAGTTCGTTAGTCGTAGGTGCATGTTTAGGAGCATTAGGCTGTGGTAAATTAGCCGATAAAATTGGCCGTAAAAAAACTTTGAGGTTAATCGCAGAAATTTTTACCGTGACTACAATCCTTTGTACGCTAGCACTTAACGCATGGTCGATATCTATCTTTCGTTTCATTTTAGGGATTGCTGTTGGCGCTGCCTCTACCCTATCGCCTATGTACTTAGCTGAAATTTCTCCAGAGGAATCTCGTAGCGCCAGTATTGATAAAAACGCTATTTTCATTGTCCTAGGCCAACTATGTGCGTTTACTGTCAATGCTGCCTTAGGCAATATCTGGGGGAGGTGGGACCCAATTTGGAGAATTATGTTGCTATCTGCTGCAGTCCCAGCCATCATTTTGTGGATAAATTCCTATAAGATAAGCAATAGTCCACAATGGTTATTGTTTAACGACCATCCAAATAAAGCGCGGCAATTATTTTACAAACTGAAGTTTTCTAACGTGCCTCAATTGCTTGCAACACATGAGGAACATGTGGCTAATAGTAAAGAGTCCAACTTTAAGTGGTCGACAGTGATAAACGACAAAGGGTTAGTTTATTTATTATTTACTGGTATAGTAATTGCGTTCGTTCAGCAGATCTCAGGAGTAAATACTGTTATGTACTATGGTACCATTTTGCTTGAAAAGGTTGGACTGGGAGAAAGCGGTTCCTTATATGCAAATATTTTGATTGGGGCAGTATCTGTCATTGCCACTATCTTAGGTACTCGTTTAATAGAAAAATCCAATCATTATCACATGTTGTACATTGGGCTATTTGGAAACGCAGTTTTCTTGTGCTTATTGGGTTTTATAATGAAGATTTCCACATTTCCTCAAGGTTTAGTAAATATATTGGTACTAGTCTGCTTAGCCCTTTTTTTAGCCAACCATCAGGGCTTA
>JAIIAN010000672.1 GCA_022717655.1 Bacillota bacterium
GTATAATAAAATTCTGTTTATTTAGCTTATTTCGTTCATCCATAAGTGACCTCTCATTCAAAATATCAACTAAACAAAATCAGACCCTCAGAATCTTATTCCAAGGGTCTAAAAAATATCAATGTGTTCTGTGATTTCTAGTGATTTAACTGAAAGCGATATACAGCCACTATCACCTTAATTTCCAATTTTAATAGGAACAATCACTATCTATTATTCATCTAAGCTGCACATCTCAATTTGCAAACTGGACCAAATAACATCATACTTCGTTGCTATCCGGTACATAGACTTATATTTTTTCTATCGACACTCAAAATAGAAGATTATAATAAGTTATTATGCTCCAACGCAATTTGCAAGAACATCAGCAAGAATGGTATAGTACTGCTCTTCAGCCTGTAATTTAGCCTTGGCACCACCTAAGAGACCACCAATTGCTGCAATTGTTCCCATTGCACCACCAGACGCAGCAGTATTAGCATTACGATAATTCTTACTTCCACCCATGTTGTAAACATGCATAAATGCATATTTACCCATATGCTGAACACGAATCACAAACTGCAGATAATCGTTAGCATGCTCCGGGTTGTACATAACTAAGATATCTTCAATCTGCTTGTTGAAAAAACCACCACTCTTAAGTGTATCTTCACGAAATGCTACTGGAATACCATTTTCATCAGCCTCATTCTGAATTGCTTCACGAACCGTCATAAGGTTGACGTTGTTTCCATCAGGGAATCTTACCTGCGGAATCCACTCAGTTGTTAACATACTTTCTGAATAAGCCATAATTTCAATCCTCCTATAAATGGTTTTTGTTTAATCTATAATCAATGAAGTCCTGATGAGCGAGTGTCCGTATTGCTGACTTCATAATTATACTCATATCCAGGCTTACTAGGTCTTAAGAACCCACCACCTTTTGAACTTTCCGCATCAACTACAATTTGAACTATATCTTCCATTGCTTTAGTACATCTATTGTCACTCTTTGGCACAACAACAGACATTACTTTCAATATGTCATTTATATAATCCAATTGTCTTCTATTAATA
>JAIIAN010000673.1 GCA_022717655.1 Bacillota bacterium
GAACTAACAAAACAATAACATAATTATGGCAAAATTGTTTGTATTTGCAATTGGAGGCACAGGTGAGCGTGTAATGCGTTCGCTTACGATGCTAATGGCAGCAGGCCTACATACACTAACCAACTATGAGGTGTTTCCTATCATAATTGATTATGATGAGAAAAACGCCGATAAAAATTTAACTCGCGATGTACTTAAGAACTATGCTGCAGCTCATGATGCAGCATACACACAACATACAGCAAAGAGTGAAGAAAAGTCTATCGGCGGATTATTCTTTGGTTCAAAACTGAGAAATCTGCATGGACTTAAGGATTATGTATTTCCATTCAAACCTGCAACTGAGAATGAAAAATTCAAAGAGTTTATTGGATTTGGCAAGTTTAAAGGAGGATCGGATAAAAAGGAAGGATCGGATAATGATAGAGGAACTCTAAATACTGCTGATTTCTTGACAAGTTTATATGACAAATCTGACCGTCCCGATACAGAGCTCAACCTTGATATGACTGTGGGATTCAAAGGAAATCCCAACATTGGAAGTGTTGTGTTCCATACTATCGGTGAGACCACTGAATTTTCCGCGTTCAATAGTCTGTATAATCCTGATAATGGTGATAAAGCTGTCATTATAGGTTCTCTGTTCGGAGGCACAGGTGCATCTGGTATTCCAGAAATTGTCAAGGCTATAAAGGCAAAGAAACCCAATGCAGATATTGCGACAATCTTAGTTCTTCCCTATTTCTCCCCTATGGAAGAAAAAGATGCTGCTATCAAATCTGTAAGATTCAATTCTAAAACGAAGGCGGCTCTTAGTTTCTATGAAGCCTCGAGACTAAACGACATGATATCTCGTCGCTATTATGTTGGTGACTTCAATCCCACTGTAATTAAATATAGTGAGGGCGGTGACACCCAACGTAACAATGCCAACATTGTTGAACTAATTGCTGCAATGATGGTTGAACATTACATAGCAAATAGAGATGAGGGGCAGAAAGAATTCAAGTTCTCCATTGATGCAGATATCGTAGTTAAGCCAGGGACGAAATCAGGAACAAGATT
>JAIIAN010000674.1 GCA_022717655.1 Bacillota bacterium
TGTCATTTCATCAGCTGTTTAACGACTATCGCGGCGTATGGCGCGAGCTTGCCGGAGAGCGGCTGGTGGAAGCGGATATTTTGCAACTGAGCGACGGGCAGTTTGCCGATTTTGTCTTTAGCTGGAATTACGACATGTTTGGGGACGGGAGCAAGCTGCGCAGGGCGGGCTTTACGCAAATGCAGGCGACCGATGAGATGTTTTTCCGCCTGTTCGCGCAGCTGAGAGCCGCGCGGATTATTCCCTGACCGTAAGGGGTGTTGTCATAAACGATCGGCGCGTTATACTCACGCGTTAATAAAAAGGTATAGCGGGGCAGAGGAATGCACGAGAGTTTAAAAATACTATCAGTCGCGCTGCCCCTCATTGCGTTTTTCATTCTGTTAAGCTTTTTTGTCAGACGCATTCGCCAGGCAAAACGGATCATTTCAGATCCTAACGGGATGAAAAAGATATCTGCCAACCCCTCACTATTTGGCGGGAATGCAGGTAAAACCTGGTTTTATGATGACCTGTTTTTATATGAAGTTAAAAACAACGTCACCCGCAAGATTGCGCTGGCTGATATCATTAAAATCGGGCCGGGGAATACCGAGATAAATAGCAGACGGGCCTGGATTGTTATTTACCGTGACGGTGCTAATGAAAAACGGGTGCAATTTTATAACAATCTCACCCTCTGGAATCACAACTTTACGGCTTTTCTGGCTGCGGTAAAAACTGCCAATCCTGACGCTGTCGTTAAAGAACGCGCAATCCTCAATTTGTGAAAAACAACCGCAGACGGTGTGCGGACGCCGCGCTTGTGCAGCGTCCATAGCATCAGAGTTAAGGGCTTACTCAACCGTTAACGCATTGACGATGTCGGCCACGCTTTTCACGCTGCGGATGTTCCCAATCCCCGTGCCGAGCGCGATATAGCCTTCATCGGTGTTGCCTTCGAGCATGCCAAGACGCAGGCCCCGTAATCCACCCATCGCCTTGCCCAGCGCTTCGTTGCTTGCGCCTGCTTTATCCATCGACGCCAGTTTTTCCGCCAGCTTGCCGGGAAGAGCGCGTTAGTAA
>JAIIAN010000675.1 GCA_022717655.1 Bacillota bacterium
CTTGTATAGTAGATTTGAAGTTTCTAAAACTGACGCGTATTCAGCTGCAAAACACAAAAATGAACTTGGGGAAATACATTTTTTTGATTTTGTTCATTATATGAATTTGGCACCTGAAATTGCGAACATAATAAAAGTAGAACTCGAAAAAGGGATAAAGGCTGAGGAAATTTGCGTTATTGCACCCCAATGGTCTTTGCTGTTTGACCTTTCTGGAAAGCTTCGTTCAATGCTTCCAGATATTTCGTTTGATGCGCCAGATATTTCTCCGATAAAGTATAATTCGATGAATCCGTTGTTTTTGATAGCGAAATTACTATTTATGCCTTCTGGTAAAAATGTTAAACTGAGAAAGCGAATTGCAACCGAGTTTGTTTCAATTATTAGAGACGATTTTGGAATTGCGGTGTCGGATGATATTCAAAGCTATGATATTCTTTATACTGTTAACTGTTGCCGTTGCATAGATGTAAACGGAATAAACTGTTTGAGAACCGCAATAGAAAAAGTTTTTGAGTTATTAAATATATGTGCAAGTAAAGAAACATCACTGTCTGAGTTGATAAGTTCCTTTTTTGATGAGATTCACTCAAGAGTGACTAGGTATTCACTCTCTACTGACTTTGAATCAATTAGTAAGTATTTTGGGGATAAAAATGGCGTAGTGCTCTCAACACTTCATGGAGTTAAGGGTGAAGAGTATACTACTGTTATTGCTGCTGGGTTACTAAATGGCTATCTCCCCCATTGGGACTATATTACGAAACCGGCAAAGAAACCATATCGACAAAATGAAACACGTAAACTCCTTTATGTGCTTTGCTCTAGGGCTAAAAAGAACCTATACTTATTCAGTGAAACTGGTCGAAGCACAAGAAAGGGGACAGTATACACACCAACAGATGAACTATTTTTAATTGCGGATTTGTTATGAAACGAGTGTAACAGCGATATCTGTTGGCCAAGTGGCGGAAAAGGTTGTTTGCAGTGAACTATTTGGAAGATGACGGAGATTGAATTCCAATAAAGCCCATAGACCAAATATAAAATCCGGCCTGTGGGC
>JAIIAN010000676.1 GCA_022717655.1 Bacillota bacterium
CGCCACCATCTAATGCAACACGGTTACTCACGGTGCCACTGCCCGTTTCTGACTTAAAAGATACGGTAAGCAGATGATAACCCGCCCGTGAACTTATCGCGCCTGTCGAGGTAAATATTTTGTCCCTACATTTCTCTGAGCGATAAATCACATTCATAGGCAGAATATCGACATTAGCGGGTTTAACGACGGCAATTTTTACAGTTTTACCATTCGCTGGCGGAGAAAGATCTTCGCTTAGCACACAGCCACTAAGTGCTAATAACGGTAGCAGGTATAATACATTAGTCTTTTTCATTCATCGTATTCCTGTTTTGTCTTGCGGAAACGCTCCAGGGCAGGCCCTCCTTCATGCATCTGCTCTGTCACTTTCAAGGTTTCAACCAGCAAGCGTTGCAACGCGGCAAACAGCCGGTTTCTTTCCTGTTCATTATCCGGGATGCCTGAATCAGACATCTGTTTCTCAAATGCATCCCTGTTCTCTTTGCGCTTCAGCGTGATATCAGGGCAGACAAGCTCTACCAGTTGATTATTGATGTATGGCAGATAGGCTGAAGGCATAAAATGATTGAGAGGATTGGTTAATATGGAGTCCAAATCCGGGTTGGTGTTTTTGGGGAAAAATTTTTTCATACTGTCGGGTGTTAAAGAGCGAATAAATTGCACATCCTGGTTTTTCGCCGAAATACTTTTCTCTTCCACCAAGGAGGGAATTAAATAATATTTTGTTTTTTTCGGTAACCGGTACTTTATCCTGCGGCAGTTAGGGGCGCTCATTGAGCCTTCGCATTGCAGGCTTTCCACCACCTGGGTGGTATAATAGAACAACGCAATATCACCGTGATGCCAGAAGCAGTCCCCCACGGTAACACCTGAGATTTTCTGTGAGAGCAGTTCTGCTACAGACCATGTTGTACCCAGCACGCTGCCCACCGGACCATAAATCTCGTAAAACCAGTTATATAGGTTGACATCCGGTGGAACGCTGGTGACGGAGTCCGAGTCATTGACGTGCCTGTAATGAGTAATGTCCGTAAGCTGCAAAATGGCGTCAGCGGTAAAA
>JAIIAN010000677.1 GCA_022717655.1 Bacillota bacterium
TTTCCATTCAAACCGGGCGTCGCCGTGATAGCGGGCCGCGATATTTTTCGCTGACCGGGTTCCAATGCCATTTCCGTCGTGTTTGGAAGAGAGGAGTCTGCCTTCATGCCAGCGGGGCGGCTCGGAACAGGTGTTATCAATGGTCAAAGAGATCAGAGATGGGGTTGTCTGTAGCACACGGACATGAATCTTGGAAGAAACAGTCTGCTTTTTACAGGCTTCCACTGCGTTTTCCAGAAGATTGCCCAACAGAACGCAGAATTCCGGTTCCGGGATGATTAATGGCTCCTGCAATTTGGCAGAAATATCGATGGAAATGCTGCTTTCCCTGGCAAGTCTTGCGTAGTATCCCAGCACGTTATTGACTGCCGGATTCTTGCAGTAGGAATAGACTGCCTTCGGCATCAGGGAATTCTGCCAGGAGGTTAAGTATTCCTGGATTGCTTTCATATCGCTATTTGCCGCGTATCCGGACAAGACTGTAAAATGATGCCGCAGGTCGTGACGTGCCATGCGGGTCTCGTCGATGGTCCTCTGCAGGGTCCGGTACTGGGCGGACTGAAGCTGGAAGAATTCATTTTCCTGGACCAGTTTCATGTTTTTGATCAATCCTTTTGCCATCAGATAAAACATCAGATAGAAGCAGAGAAGAATCCCTAAAAGTACCAGATTCAGCAGCGGATAAAACTGCATGACCCGGTTGGTATACAAGGTACTGTAATACCGAGGCCGGATTAGGCGGTTGGTGATCCAGAATGCTGTAGGGAAAATCCAGAACACATACCAGGTGTGCGGTGTTGCCAGATCGTCTAAAAGCCAGCGGGCCGCATGGGTAGCCGGATACCAGACAGCCAGGGTGATTCCCCAGGATAGGGCATTGAAGATCAGACAGCCGGGAATGGTAAAAAGGGTTGGAGATCCATCTGGTGCGATCAGAGCGTCAGCCATGACAGCCAGATTTCCGATGGTAGAAAAGACAGCGCCCACAGCCAGAAGGATACTGATACTTTTCCAGATGGAAAGACTGGTACTGAAATAGAAAAATACGGCAAACAATGGAAT
>JAIIAN010000678.1 GCA_022717655.1 Bacillota bacterium
CATTTTTAAACCTCATATTCTACCCCTGACTAATTTCATAAACCTGCCATATTATTGTATAATTTCTACTTGATACTCATAACAAACTTTTCAAGCTTCTCTTCATTATCCTTTGCAGCATTACTATTGCGGTCTGCTAACGCAACCTGATTTTTTAGATTCTTAAGACTCTTTGACAGCTGCAGAAGACATCTGTCATTGTCCCCGCCGCCGCTGAATGTAAACACAGCGTCTATTTTATCTGCCACGCCGTAATTCTTTATAAATGTGTTGACCGGAGACGCAGGCATTCCTGCCCATACCGGCATACCCAATATAATTTCATCATAATAATCTATATTATCTGGAACACCTTTTATCTTAGGTCTTCTTCCAAATGTTGACTGCATTCCTCCGACAAGCATTTGTCTTACTGTATTTTTCGGTAATGGCTTAACTAAATCTATCTCAAAGATTTTTGCTCCTAATTTTCTTGCAATAACCTTTGCAGCTTCCTTTGTATTTCCTGATAATGAATAATAAACAACAACTCTGTTCATAGCTGACTCCTCCCGACTTGTGTGATTGTACTTATTTTACGCTATTGAGTATTGTGTGGCAAGTGTAGTGTACCTGATTCGTTCTGTTTGGACTTCCTCGTGACTTTCCTCTGCTTCAACGTTCAATCTGCCGCGTATCCACCTCCACCCCACACACAAGGGAGTCGAATTCTTCGCTCCGCTCCGGTCGGCGCAAAGCCGAGGTCCACCGGACCTTGTACACCCCTGTCCAAAAACCCGGCTACTCCATGTTTTATCCATTAATAAGACTCCCCTCTGGTCCATAGGAAAAAGGGAGCGAAGAAACTTACGCTTCCTCACTCCCTTTTTCCTATGGACCAGAGGGGAGTCGAACCCCTGTCCGAAAACCCATTCCCTGTTCTTCTACTATCATAGTTGATTGTTTAACATTCCCTCCGGTACACGGGAATCAACACCCTTGCACCTTTAGTAGCTTCATGATACGACCAGCATCTCAAAGCTTTGATACTGTCGTTTCCTACATGTTCGAAGCCTGGGTC
>JAIIAN010000679.1 GCA_022717655.1 Bacillota bacterium
GCCATGTTCATCAAGTTTGATTCCTATCGTTTCCGGTTTGTGCCGCAGAATAAGACTCAAAAATTTGCTTGTGTCCGTTAATCCCATTGTTTTCCCCCTTTAGTTTTCTTTTATAGCTTCCTGCAAAACAGATAATACACATTATATGCGTATTTCTAATACTTTCTACTCTATCACATACTCATACATTCTAAACTGCCTGTTTCCAACCACCTCATAAAATATGTTTTCAGTACTTACATATTTAAAGCCAGCTCTGATATATAACTTGTCAGCTAGAGTATTCTTATCTATCACGTCAAGGTGGATTGCTTCAATATTTTTTGATTTTGCATATAATAAAATGTGTTTGACAAGAAGTGTGCCAAGTCCCATACCTCTGTACTCGAATCGTATCGCAAGAGCATGCAGAATCCACACATTGTTGCCTTTTTCTTTAACTTGCCATGATACATTTGCATATTCTTTGTTAGAAATGCTGTTTACTATGGCACAGGCTTTAATTATGCCCTCATCTCTTAGAATTAATAACTGATTATTGGTAATGCTTTGCATTAAAAAATCAGAAGAAGGGTGTTCGCCCTTTTTCCAGTCAGGAAAAGATGGTTCATCTTTGCTTTTATCTATTAAATCCCAGTAGAGATTTTGTATTTCATTAAAATCGTCTGGATGGGCTGATTCAAATTTCATGTGTCTTATACCTCCGTATTTTCTCCAATTCTATACACAACCATTCTCTCCCTCCGGGCTTCCCCGCCAGATATATCACTGCAGTCAATCTCATCATACAGACTCACGCCGTATTCCTGAGAAAGACACATAAAGTACTCATCAGAAGGATAATAGAAAATCATATACATTTCGCGTGGATTGTTATAAAAACTTTCCATGATATTAGCCAGTACGCCCTTAAAGATTTCGACAGAGAACGGATTAAAGAAGAAAAATCTGTCAGTTTCTTTAGGTATATTATACTTAAGTGCGTCCTCATTTATAAATGTGACTCTTCCGCCGGATATACTGTTCTCTTTATTAGTCATGGCGCGTTCAAATATGCGG
>JAIIAN010000680.1 GCA_022717655.1 Bacillota bacterium
TCCTTACGCGATAATGCATAAGCCGCCGGAATCGTAATCGCAGCACCAACAAGCACTGATCCAACCGTATACAAGATCGTATTTCTATATCCGATCCAGATATCCTTCTCTGCAAGTATAAACTTATAAGCAGAAAATGTGATTCCTTTTGGAAACAGGATTACTTTTCCGGAATTCACCATTGTCGGATCACTCACGGATGCAATCAGGACAAAATACAATGGATATAAACAAAGAATCAATACAATTAATGCAAAAAGTATACTAAACACATTCCAGATTTGATCCGAATACCTTCTCATACCAGACTCCTTTACCACAACGATGATTCTGTTGTTTTCTGTGCTACCTTATTAACAATAACAAGAATGATACAGTTAATTACGTTATTAAAAAGACCGATCGCGGAAGCATAACTGTACTGTGTACTCAGCAGACCCATTTTATAAGTATAGGTACTGATGATCTCCGATACTCCCAGGTTAGACGCTGTCTGCATCAGGAATGCTTTTTCGAAACCTACATTCAAAAGATTTCCCGCTTCCATAATCATCAATATAATCATCATTGGCATAATGGAAGGAATATCGATATTCCAGATCCTCTGCATCTTATCTGCTCCATCTACAATTGCTGCTTCATGCAGATCTTCACTTACTGATGTCAGTCCCGCGATAAATATAATCGCATTAAAACCCAGGTGGGACCATACCTTTGTCCATGCATACAGATGTGGGAAATAGTTCGGATTTCCCATGAAATCAATGGTGTTTTTCCCAAGCTTTGTCAAGATTACATTTACAACACCGCTTCCCGGCATTAAAAAGGTTTTCAGCATACCAACCAGAACAACCATAGAAATGAAATGTGGCGCATAAGAAGCAACCTGTATAAAGCGGCTGGTACGTTTCATCGGGAGATACTTCAGCACGATTGCCAGAAACATCGCCAATGGCAGACAGATTACCAGGCAATATACGCTAAGCACCAATGTGTTCCGTAATAATGTCCAGAAAGAATAGGAGGTAACAAACTTCTTAATATACTTTAGTCCTACC
>JAIIAN010000681.1 GCA_022717655.1 Bacillota bacterium
GAGTTTGCTTTAATAAGACCTGAGAAATTAATAAAAGCTATGATACAATGTCACTTCATGTTATGGAGGAGATTAATCATGGGAAAAACAAACGAGAAAAAAGATTTTTTACAGAAAACATGGGCGGTGTGTGCCCTTGCGCTTGTGTGTACATTCCTTTGGGGAAGTGCATCGCCATGTATCAAATTAGGATATGCACTGTTTAAGATACCATCAAGTGAAACATGGACACAGGTATTATTTGCAGGAACAAGATTTGTGCTGGCAGGAGTACTCACAATCTTAATCGGAAGCATACTTAACAGAAAAATGCTGCTTCCAACGAAATCAAGTGTACCAAGCATTGTAAAGCTTGCAATGTTCCAGACAATTCTGCAGTACATATTCTTCTATATCGGACTCGCACATAACAGCGGCGTAAAAGCGTCAATAATTAACGGTTCTAACACATTTTTCGTAATACTTGTATCAACAATTATATTCAGACAGGAAAAACTGAATCTGAAAAAAATAATTGGCTGTGTGATTGGTTTTGCAGGTGTTATCGTAGTCAGCATGAATGGACAGAAAATCGACATGAATTTAAGCATTATGGGTGATGGAAGTCTGTTCTTATGTGCGTTGTCATACGCATTTTCATCATGCCTTATGAAAAACTATTCAAAGAAAGACAATCCTGTTATGTTGAGTGGCTATCAGTTCATATTCGGTGGAATAGTAATGGTTATATTAGGACTTGTGTTGGGCGGCAGAATAACACATGTGTCAGTATCAGCAATACTCATGTTATTCTATCTGGCATGCATATCAGCCGTAGCCTACTCAATATGGGGAATACTGTTAAAGCACAATCCGGTATCAAAGGTGGCAATCTTCGGTTTCACCAACCCTGTATTCGGCGTGCTTCTTTCAGCATGGTGGCTCGGAGAAGGAAGCAGGGAACTTGGAATAAATGCGTTAATAGCGTTAGTACTTGTATGCATAGGAATCTGCATAGTTAATGTGAAGGGAAGGAAAGCGGAGTAAATTCCTATCTGTATTAATGTAAATGTTGT
>JAIIAN010000682.1 GCA_022717655.1 Bacillota bacterium
CCATTTTAGAGGGCATCGCCCAGGTAAAAGGCGGCATTTCCGTCTGGATCTTCCCAGAGGGAACCAGAAACCAGAATGAGGATCTGATGGATCTGCTTCCATTTAAAGAGGGAAGTTTAAAGATTGCGGAGAAATCCGGCTGTCCCGTAGTGCCGGTGGCTATTACCGGAACGGCAGAGGTATTCGAGGCGCATTTTCCGAAAATGCACTCCTCTAACGTGACCATTGAGTTCGGCACTCCATTTATCGTAAAGGAACTGGAGCCGGAGCAGCGGAAATTCGCGGGAGCGTACACCAGAGACCGGATTCTGGAGATGTTACAGAAAGAAAAACAGGCAAGAGAGGGCAAATAAGTGGATTTACAGGAGATACGTGGAAAACTGGATCAGATCGACAAGCAGTTTGTGGATTTATTGGAGGAGCGGCTGGATCTATGTGGACAAGTGGCCGCAGATAAGATCAAGACGGGAAAAGCCGTGTTTGATAAGGCGCGGGAACAGCAGAAACTGGCGTCCGTCCGGGCCATGGCGGGAAATGAATTTAACGCGCGGGCTGCAGAGGAGTTATTTACCCAGCTGATGACCATCAGCCGCCGGTTACAGTATCAGATCATCGAGGAACACGGAAAGAAGATCGAGACGGGATTTACCATGGTAGATTCCCTGAAAAAAGACCATATCAGGGTGGTTTACCAGGGAGTTGAAGGCGCGTACAGCCACGCGGCTACCATGCAGTATTTTGGTGATGACGTGGACGCTTACCATGTGAAGACATGGGAGGACGCCATGAACGACGTGGAGAGCGGCAAAGCCGATTACGCGGTGATCCCAATCGAGAACTCTTCCGCCGGAGCGGTGGTGGACAACTACGATCTGCTGATCAAACACCACAATGTGATCGTGGCGGAGACCTGTGTGACGGTCAATCATGCGCTGCTGGGGCTTCCAGAGGCTAATTTGGAAGACATTGAGCGGGTGTATTCCCACCCACAGGCCCTGATGCAGAGTTCCCAGTATCTCAATGCAAGAAAAGAGTGGCAGCAGATCAGCG
>JAIIAN010000683.1 GCA_022717655.1 Bacillota bacterium
GACAAGCACAGCAGACCCTGCAATTGTCTTAGATACAGTCTGTGCACTGTTTCCAATGCCAGGAATCATAGAAACAGCTTTGAATAAAACGGACATTTTAAGTGAGTCGCTTAATGGAAGAATAAGACTTTTTATCCCATTAAGTCCCAGAAAAAACATAAGCATTCCTTTTACTGACAGTTTTATAATCTTTGTTATAAGCTGACACATTTTATTGAACTTATCTTTTTCACTGAATGTATCAAACATGCCTAATATCATATATACATAATTACATCTCATAAGAACATTTTTCACAAGAACATTGACTATGTACATAAGAAAAAGGATTATCTCATAATACGCTGCAGCACTTGATGCTCCACACGAATATGCAACTGCCGGAAAAAACACCGGACAGAGGGCCTTGTATATATCAACTGACATCTGAACACATTCATAGCCTGTCCTTGCTGCATTAATAAACACCGCAACTATCAGCGTCATAAGAATAAATGATATAAAAAGCATCGCTGAATCAGATGCATTTTTATCAAGAACAGTAAGAAACATTGCACATATAGACAAAAGTAATATCTGTACCAGAACTGTTCTGTTAGAAATAATTGCCTCTGTCACTGTGCCGGTAAAGTTAAAGCCAATATCTGTATCCGCATTGGCAACTGACTTTACAAGTTCTTTAAAAGATGTACCCTGCCAGCCATAATCATCAAGCGTACTGTCTATGCCACTGTAATCAGCTTCATCTATCAGTGAATCGTAATTAAATGTATTCTCATCCTGTGCATATACAGATGTTTCCTGCATTATGACAGCTGCCAGAAAAGCTATCATTAAAACTATCAGTTTCTTAATCAGACAATCCCCTCTGAAACCATTTCAAAAAGAGTTACTATAACCGGTAAACATAAGCCTGCCACGGAAATTCTGGCATATATTTCCATAGCTGACGCAAGTGCTGCAAATCCATTTTCTTTACATATATTTGATGATATTTCTGTTACATATGATATGCCTATGACTTTGACTATCAGCTTTATATATTCCTG
>JAIIAN010000162.1 GCA_022717655.1 Bacillota bacterium
TTGGAAGCAAATCCAAACAGCCAGTAGCCGGACGAACAGGTCGGTATATGTGCCTGATATACGCGGCTTACCGGAAATGCCCGGAATGCCTTGCGGTGCATCTTCATGCACTCTTCTTTATCCTCATCATAAAATGGACTTCCATGCTGATAGACCATGATTCCATCTTCTTTTAGGGCACGATAACAGTTTCCATAAAATTCTTTTGTAAATAATCCCGCATTATGTCCAAGCGGGTCAATGGCATCATTAATAATCAAATCATATTCATTTTGCTTCAGACGTAAAAATTTTAATCCGTCTTCATAATAAACGGTGACTCTTTTGTCATCGAGTCCACACGCATTATCCGGAAAAAACTTCTTACAGACTTCTACAAATACCTTATCCGGTTCTACTACATCAATCTTTTCAATTTCTTTATAATATCCAAGTTCTCTTGCTACTCCGCCATCACCGCCACCGATAACCAGCACTTTTTTTACATTTGGATGAACAGCCATCGGAACATGTACTACCATCTCATCATAAACAAATTCATCCTGTTCCGTAAATACAATGCTCCCGTCGGCACTTAGAAATCGACCAAATTCATCAGACTCAAAAACATCTATCCGCTGAAAATCTGTCCGCTGTTCAAACAACTGTTTTTGTACCTTTACAGAAAGTTTTACCTTGTCTGTATGATAGTCGGAAAACCAAAGCTCCATCCTCTCTTCCTCCGTCTTTCTTATAAATATCAGACTAATACATTTAAATATTCTACCTCTGAATCCATAGTTCCCTGCATGGAACATCCTTTTTCTTTTGCATACAGAATATATTCAATAATTTCTTTTGTGATTTTTTCTCCCGGTGCTAAAATCGGGATTCCCGGAGGATAACACATTACAAACTCACTGCAGATTCTGCCTTCTGTTTTCTGAATCGGAAGCGATTCTTTCTTAGAATAAAATGCAGTCTGCGGAGACATGACAACGGTTGGCTCTATATACTCCATACTCGGCATCTCTTCTGGCTCTTTGGAATACAATCGCTTAATATCAGCAAGCGCTCCTACCAGACGCTCAATGTCCTGAATTCTGTCTCCAATTGAAATATAAGCAAGAATATTTGCGACATCTCCAAGTTCAATTTGAATATCATACTCATCACGAAGCAAATCGTATACTTCAATTCCCGCAAGTCCGATATCTCTTGTATAGATTGATAACTTTGTCACATCAAAATCATACACACTGCTTCCATTTATCATATCTTTTCCATACGCATAATATCCACCAATGGAATTAATTTCTTCTCTTGCATATTCTGCCATCTGACTTACCTTTGTGAAGGATTCTCTGCCCCGGAGTGCAAGATTTCTTCTTGAAATATCAAGGCTCGAAATCAAAAGATAAGAAGCACTGGTTGTCTGAGTCAGATTAATAACCTGACTGACATACTCCCAGTTTACATTTTTTCCGGTCAAAAGAAGGGAACTTTGCGTCAGGCTACCTCCTGATTTGTGCATCGAGACAGAAGCCATATCCGCCCCTGCATCCATCGCACAGACCGGAAGATTTTCTCCAAAATAAAGATGCGTTCCATGTGCTTCATCTACTAAAACAAGCATATTATGTGCATGCGCCAGCTTTACAATCGCCCGCAAGTCTGAACAAATCCCATAATACGTTGGATTATTTACTAAAACCGCAACTGCATCCGGATTTTCTTTTATCGCTTTTTCTACTTCAAAACGTTCCATTCCAAGAGAAATCCCCAGCCGGACATCCCGCTCTGGATTGACGTAAACCGGAATTGCCCCACATAGAACCAATGCATTAATGACACTTTTATGTACATTCCTCGGTAAAATGATTTTATCCCCTGCTTTACAACAAGAAAGTACCATTCCCTGAACAGAAGAAGTCGTACCTCCTACCATAAAAAATGCATGTTCTGCACGAAATGCCTCTGCTGCAAGTTCTTCCGCTTCTTTTATGACAGAAACAGGATGGCAGAGATTATCTAACGGCTTCATGGAATTCACATCCAGACTGACACATTTTTCTCCCAACAATTCTACCAGTTCCGGATTTCCTCTGCCTCTTTTATGTCCCGGCACATCAAATGGAACGACTCTTTTTCTTTTCAAAGTTTCCAGTGCTTCATACACCGGTGCCCGCATCTGCCGATGCTCTTCTTTGTTATTTCTTCTGTTATATTTCATTTCTCCTCCGATGTTGTGTAATTCCCACTCCAAAAATAGAACACAGATTCCTGTAAAACACGCAAAAAAAGGACAGGTGATTCCATCACCTGTCCTGTAGTATCATTCTACAAAAGTCATTTTAAGTTTATACACTATGCATCTTTATGCATATCTGCAAAAACCATTTTCTTTCAGAGCTTATCGTTGACGCTTCCGCCAGCAAATATTTGCTAAAACTACTCTTATTGACCGTTTCACAAGTGATATCTCTATCTGAGAGGGTCGCAGGTTACTCTCCTGCACACAACTTATAAAATTTGAGCTTCTAACTCAATCAATAATGCGGTCTTTCACCGCAGTCGGCAGCTGCCCCGCCTGTCCGTATGGGCTTAACCAATTTCTTGGTGGGCAAATATTTGCATGAAAACAATTTTCGCATTCATGTATTTTTTAGTATAACATAGGTTTTTTTTTATTGCAAGAAATCTTTTCTACCTCGTCAATTTACGAATCCATGTTCCATAATTCACAATCAAAAATGCCGGAATACATTTAAACCACTGATCCGCATTTAAACAGCACACCACAATTTGCGGTGACGCCTTAAATACAAACGCTGCAAGGAAAGAAATCGGAAGCACAATCCCCCAGATACTGATAATATCAATCTTTGCTACAATCTGAGGACTTCCGCCGCCTCTTATAATTCCATTATTGGTCGGCATCTGATAAGACATTCCTACACAGACGGCACTTAAGATAATAAGAAAACTGTTCGCCATCGCTCTTGTCTCTTCAGATAAATTATAAATTCCAAGAATTGGAATTCGCAAGAAATATAAGGTAACTCCGGAACAAATTCCAATTGCTAAAAACAGCTTTTGGAGTCGCCTGGAATACCGAACCACTTGCACTTCATCCCCTTCTCCAACGGCTTTTCCAATGATAACAGAGGCAGTGGAGCACGCACCGACTGCCGCTGATTTCACTAAAAGAAACAGATTCGATGCAACACTGTTAGCCGCAATTGCGCGCGCTGTCATATGACCTAAAATTGCAGTCTGAAGCGCAGTATTGATTCCCCAAAGGCTTTGCACCAAAAACATTGGTCGTGTTACTTTTCCATAATCTGCAAGAATCTCCCGATCCATTTGCTTAAAGTAATCCCGGAATTTTAAGTCTAAAATCTTTTCTTTTTTTAGACTATAAAAAATAACAATTCCACATTCTAAGATTCTGGCTGCCAAAGTGCCGATTGCTGCGCCTGTCACGCCAAGTCTTGGTGCGCCAAACCTTCCAAAAATTAAGGTATAGTTGATTCCGTAATTAACCACTAACGTAACAATCGATAACATCAAGGCAATTTTTACTACCTGTACTGTACGAAGCGTAGCCAGCAAAATCGTCGTAACTGCAAAAAACAGATACGTAAAACGAATGATAGAAAGATACACACAGCCTTCCTTTACAATTGCTGTCTCTGTTGTAAAAATATGCATTACCGGAACCGGAAAAAAGGTCACAATTCCAAACAAAATCAAGGCAATTCCAATCCCAAAACGCATTGCAACATTGCCGATTTTTTTAATTGAGCGGATATCCTTTTTGCCAAAATACTGACTGCCTAAAATGACTGCACCTTCAGCAAATGCGGATAACATCTGCTGAAATATAAACTGAATTTGATTGACTGCTGTGACACCGGATAATGAGATTTCGCTATAAGCGCCCAGCATGATATTATCCGTTAAATTGACACTAAGCGTTAATACATTTTGGAGCACTAACAAAATATAAATTGAAAAAAAGTTTTTGTAAAAACCCTGCTTTTTCATGGTTCTTTCTTCTCCCGAATCTCTTCTTCCCATTTATGTAATTTTCTTGCTGCTTCCGGGTTTTGCTTTTCCAGTCTCTTTTCCAGTCTTTCCCGACTCTTCTTCAAGTGCTCCACAATCTCCGGATGGTGAATCAATAACTGCTGCTCAATTTTACGTCTTCGTTTTTCAATCAACTGCAGGATTAATTTTCGGTCTCCTTTTAAGTTTTCCGGAAGTTCATCTAAATGCAGTTCCATTCTTCTTAAGATTTCATCCTCATCAATTGCTCCAAGCGAATGCCAGTTTTTTAACTTTTCTTCAATTCCAAGCTCTGCAAGGCGCTCCAAATCCGGAAGCTTATGCAGCTGTTCCATCACCTGATGCACTTTCTTTTCGATTTCTTCTACTGCATCATCGCCAAAGGCCCAGGCAAACTCTTCTAAGGTATTTTCCTCTTCTGCCGGTATCATTGCCTCATGGACTGCATGCACCTGTTCCGGAATTTCAAGCGGACATGGAGAAGAAATTCCGGCATCGTGCAGGGCTGCAAGAATGGTCCGGCGGACTTTTCCTTCTTCAATTAAATGTCCAATTCCAAGACTTCTCATCTGTTCATTTACATTTTCGGAATGTTCTGTGATATAAAAATGAATTCCCTGTTTGTCAAAGTTTTTTGCCATCATTTCCAGACGGTCTGCTGCTGTGATATCTATACTGTTGATTGCTCCTGCATCTACAATGACTACTTTTGTATCTTCTTTAATACTGCTTTCAATATCGGACTGGAAAATCTTAATGTTTGCAAAAAACAGATTTTCACTGAATCGATAAATAATTGTATTTTTAATCGGATAAGCATTGCGATTCCGTTTTAAATCATAATAGGCTTCCTTGCCCGGAATCATACCATAAAAAGCGCGAGGCGGATTGGTTGCCCGTAACACAACTGCTATGAAAGAAAGTAACAATCCGATTACAACACCATAAATGGTTCCCAAAAACAAAACACTGATGCACGCTGCTACAAATATATAAAATTCATTCCGACTCACTTTAAATAAGCGAATTGCCAGATGCAATTCCACCACATTCATAAGTGCCGAAATCACAATCGCAGTCAATACCGGAACCGGAAGATAACCGATAAAGCCGGTTGCACAGACTAAAACAACTGCCATCACTGCACCTGCTGTAATCGAAACTGCCTGTGTTTTCCCTTCATACTGCTCATTCATTGAAGTTCTTGAAATACTTCCATTGACCGGACAGCATCCCACACATGCCGATGCAAGATTTCCTGCTGCACACGCCAGAATTTCTTTATTTTCATCAATTTTATAGCCATTTTTTAAGGCAAAGTTATTTTCTGACAACAAGGTTTCTGACATGATAACCGCAGCTACCATCAGACTTCTCCCTGCTGCCTGCGTCCAGTCAATCCCTGCAAATTGAAACATATGAAATTTCGGAAGACCACTCTCTACTGCATCAAGCAAAACCACTCCTCGTTCATCTACATGAAACAGCAATGTTGCTATCACTCCAACCGCCATAATCACAATTGCCATCGGAAATTTCGGAATCAGTTTCCCAGCCAGCCGAAGAAAAATCAACGCTCCGACTCCAAGTGCAACTGACAACCAGTTAATTGCCTTACAGGTTTCAAAAATATGATGAGCAAGTTCCGGTAATTCTCCTGAACCTGCCTTACCTCCTAATATCTTTGGTATCTGCATTAAAATAATCGTAAGCGCAATTCCGCTGATAAATCCACCCATAACCGGTGTCGAAATAAAATCTACAATCCTGCCGGCCTTTAGAAAATAAAATAAAAGAAGCCATAGGCCGGTTAAAAGTGCAATTATCGGCACATACTGCATTGCCTCTTTGCTTCCACTCTCAATCCCAAGTGAAACAAGTGCGGCTCCTACAATCGCTGCCGGTGCAGCATCTACACCAAAGATAAACTGTCTTGAAGTAGAAAACAGCGCAAAGAACAAAATCGGAAAAACCGAACCATAAAGTCCGTAGACTGCCGGAAGCCCTGCAATCTGTGCATATCCCATCGAAATCGGAATCGACACCGCTGCCATAATAATTCCTGAAAAAATATCTTTTTTTAAGTATTCTTTTTTATAATTCTTTAATGTCGGAAATAATAAACCATTCATACGTTTTATCCCTTATTATTTTGCCATTTCATAAATTGCCAGCATATCTGCCTCATATAATACTTTTGCAGAACCTTTATGTCCGCCTGTATTTAAACTGCATTTATGTGCCAGTTCTTTTAATTCCTCTTCACTTGGAGTCAGCCCCAGTTCACGAAGATTCGTCGGCATCTTGATTTCACGGAAAAATTCTTCGACAGCCTCAATTCCTCGCACTGCCATCTCTTCTACATTTCCTGTATCTTCAAGCCCCATTACCCGCACTGCAAATTTGTGGAAACGTTCCGGAATTTCTTTATAGACATATCTCGCCCAGCTTCCCCAAAGTGCTGCAAGCCCTGCTCCATGTGCTACATCATACACACCGCCAAGTTCATGTTCGAGCGCATGTGTCGCAAAATCATTTCCTCCATTTCCACATCCGGTTAAGCCGTTATGAGAAAGACTTCCTGCCCACATTACTTCAGCTCTGGCATTATAATCTTTTGGATTTTCTTTTAAGATCTTTGTATTTTCAATCACTGTACGCATCAATGCTTCGGCAATGCTGTCTGTCAGCTCCATATTTTCCCCTTGGGTAAAATAACGCTCCATTGTATGCATTAAAATATCGGTGC
>JAIIAN010000684.1 GCA_022717655.1 Bacillota bacterium
TTTATATCCGAAGAAAGAAGTATCCGCTGTTTTGTGTCCTATCCTTGCATCATTATCTTTTGAAGTTTCCAAATGTTCAAGATCATCATTGACAGATTCATCAAAATATCCCTCAAACTGCTCTCTGTCAGCCCCACCTGCTAAAACCTGAGCAACATCCTGAGAAATATGCTTCTCTCCATTAAATATGTACTGGAGCATCCTATCCTTATAGTCGTAAACAGGATTCTGCTGCTTCACTCCTTTGTCATTCTCCTTTTCCGAAAAATAAGCATCCGTAATGTTTCTCACAAACTCTGCCTTTGCCATTCTTTTCGGTTTGTAGTGAAAAAGCACATTTACAAATTCACTGAAATTCATAACTACCCCTCCCTTTTTGGCACTACCCGGTGCGCTGCAGTGCGCCACAGGCGTATTTGCCGTACCCCGGTTTGCTATGATACAAGAAAGCATTTGTGGTAATTCCATTCTAACATAGATGTATGTGTACTGCAACACGACGTTTGCAATCGCAATCATTCCGCAAGTGCTTTATCACTAATAAAAACGGCACCCATGTTGATCAGAATCGCGAACTGATCCGCCCGAAACATCCGGTGCCGCACAACTGAATATTGGAACCAGCTCTAGGGCTGCTGGCCATCAGATGAAATGGAGGCAGTCCTATGAGCACTTATAACTATGACAACAGAAAATCCTACAATAACCAGCCCTTAAAACCCGGACAGGCAATGATCCCCGTCTATGTTGACTGGGATATGGTAAGATACTACCAGATGGATCCTGAAAATCTGGAAACATGGCGTATCAGGGGACATAAAGTTCTTGTTGCGTTCACCGCCGTCCCGGAAGCAGATAAGGACAATGCCATGAAGGTCTTCTAGAAAGATGTCCGCGATCATATCAGCATGGACACAGTAGATTCCACTCTCACTTCTTATGAATCAATGACATCCGGTACTGCAGATGACCACTATACCGAAGACAAATCCTATGAACCTCAGGAAGTTCCTTCCCTGGAACGTACCACACTCATTATGCACAT
>JAIIAN010000685.1 GCA_022717655.1 Bacillota bacterium
GAAAGGATGTTTGTTAATATGTTAACAATAGCTAGTTTTTATTCGAATTTTTATTATAATTGCATAGATCATTTTTTCCAAAAAAATTCCATTTCAAAAGAACGAACTCTATTTTTCGATATTGAAACGACTGGATTAAGCCATAAAACCAGTCATCTTTACCTAATTGGAGCTGCAGTCTTTGAAAAAACTTCGTTCAAACTTTATCAATTTCTGGCTGAACATGAAACTTCCGAAGAAGAGACAGCACTTTTACAGTCCTTTTATAAGCTCTGTTCTGACCGTGACTGCCTGATTCATTTTAATGGAACTACTTTTGATATCCCATATTTACTTCATAAGTCCACACAATATCAGGTTTCATCCCCTCTTCTTTCAATGAAGTCTATCGATTTATACCGGACTCTGCGTCCAATTTCATTTTTACTCCCGGTTTCTGATTTTAAACAGAGAACACTGGAACCTCTCTGCCATTATCAAAGACTTGATACCATGGACGGAAAACAATTAATTCAGGTCTTTCATTCCTTTGCTTCTCTGCATAAAAAAGAGGATCAAAACCTGCTTCTCCTTCATAACCATGACGATATAGAAGGAATGTTCCACCTGCTCTCTCTTGATATTTTAAAAGCTGTCCTAAATGGTAAATTTGAATTCATTCAAAGTCATATTTTAAAAAGCACAACTTTAAATGGCGATATCCGCACAGATATTTTATTTCAATTTTCACTGCCATCTGTTCTTCCGACTGATTTTTCTTATCACTTAGAAATGTTCTCTCTCACTTTCTCCGGGCATACAGGAAAATTAAAACTGCCTCTTTTATCTGGAACATTAAGATACTTCTACAAAAATTATAAAGATTATTATTACCTTCCTCTTGAAGATGAAGCGGTTCATAAATCCATTGCTTCTTATGTCGATTCGTCCTGCCGGCAAAAAGCAAAAGCTTCCAACTGCTATAAAAGAGTCTCCGGATTTTTCCTGCGTGCTTATGGTAATCCAAATCTTTCTCAATTTAAGACCGATTATGAGAGTAAAGAAA
>JAIIAN010000686.1 GCA_022717655.1 Bacillota bacterium
GTAAATTATCTGTATCATGCGAAAAAAGTGATCTGTTGTGGATTTTCTGCTAGGAATGTGTACTTTGCTCAGTATTTTACTTATAAGTTGTCATCGATTGGAATTGATGCGTTTTGTGATGAAAATATGTCTTTGATTTATTCCAAAATTCGTCTTTGTGCGGAGGGGGACGTGATTGTTATCCTATCAGAGTCTGGAGAAACCAGAGACCTGATAAATTTTGCAAAGATGGCAAAAAAGAGGGGAATGTTTGTGATAACGCTCACGAAGGCATCTAAAAATACGCTTCAAACGATTGCGGATAAAAATCTTCGGATGGCTGATTATGGTCTTAGAACATTTCTTCGTAATAGTGTTCTTAGAATCTCTGTTCTTAGTATATTAGATATGTTGTTTTTGAATCTGGTAAAGAAAAATTTTAATTTCTATGAGAGAGAAGCAGCAAAACTCAGTTTTATGACAAAATTGGATTATCGTTTGTAATGAGATATAAAAAATGGAAAAGACAGACGGACTTAATGACTGATATTAGGTTCGTCTGTTTTGCTATTTGCAGCTGAGAATAAAACCAGTTGCAAATCCCCCGCAAAAGTCGGATAATACCCATAGAATGATTTTGACTAAAAACAGGAGGCATAACAACATGGCATGTACAACCATTTTAGTAGGTAAAAACGCATCTTATGACGGTTCCACCATGATCGCCCGCAACGACGATTCTGGTTCAGGACATTTCACTGCGAAGAAATTCGTCGTGGTGCATCCGGAGGAGCAGCCGAAGGTATATCGGTCTGTGATCTCCCATGTGGAGATTCCGATGCCGGAGCATCCACAGAAGATCACCGCAGTGCCTAACGCATTGGAGGGCGAAGGCATCTGGGCGGCCAGTGGCGTCAATGAGAAAAATGTTGGAATGACAGCGACGGAGACCATCACTTCCAATCCCCGTGTCCTGGGAGCAGATCCCCTGGTGGTTTATGAACCGGCGAAGGACGGAAAAGCGGAAAAGGCAGGCGGTATCTGTGAAGAGGATATTGTATAC
>JAIIAN010000687.1 GCA_022717655.1 Bacillota bacterium
TTTCCGGTCTGCTCCAGAATGTTGATGCCACCGACCACCTCCGCCGCCTCTTCCACACAGGCGGCCTTCAGCGAACCATGGGTTTGTTCCCGATCCCAAGGGCAGCCATCTTCTGCGCGGAGACGGGCGATGATTTGGACTAGGTGGTTTAGTTCTTTGTCTAGCTGATTGTAGTTTTCGTTCATATTTGCTCCTGTCTGATATCTATTTATAAACGATTGACCATTTATCTCGCTGCTTTTGTTTAAAATAGTATCTATCATATCCTGTTTACCATGGGTGTATGCAACTCTATCATCCGCATACTTGCTTTCCAATTCTTCCTTCATTTTCTGATACCGCAAAGCCACATTTTCATTCGCATTAAGATAATCCCTAAAATAAATATAATTCTTCCACTCAGTTCCGTTCCACTTCACAACATGAATATGATGTGTTCTGATGTCCTCTTCCATATCACCAATCACATAAAGCAACTGGCTTTCTACATCTGACCCCCTATAAAATATACCCTCTTGCTGCAATTGCTCATTATGTGACATTATTTTATCAAAATCAATTGCTCCAACAACAATATCAATAATTGGCTTAGCTTTAATCGCCGGTATTGCTGTACTTCCAATATGCTGTATATCAATAGCATCATCACCTAATATTGATTTAAGTGTTTTGATTGTTTGACCAGCAATCTCATCCCATTGTTTGTCATGAGATTCAAGTTTCACGGTTTCTCTCTTTAATCCTAATGACATGGTTTACTCCTTAACCTTTCGTTACAATTTCACCATTAAATATTGCTTTTAAAAATAAATCTGCCACCTAATTTCATCTTTTGAAAAAGAAACTCTCTGGACATTTTGTCCCAAAGTTCTCCAGATCAATGTTTCTGATCACAATTTTATATATCTCTGATTTCTACTATTCGGCTTATCAGGGATCGTCATACGAATCAGATTCATCTCAATTGCCGGATGGAGGTAGTTCCTCCGGAATCCTTCTCTTGCTTTTAATCCCAATTTTTCCATCAAATCACTGCTTGCA
>JAIIAN010000163.1 GCA_022717655.1 Bacillota bacterium
TAAAAAAAGGATGCAGGAGATGGGACTTGAACCCACACGATATTGCTACCACAGGCACCTGAAGCCTGCGCGTCTGCCAATTCCGCCACTCCTGCATCTGTTATTAAGTTTGCACTTTTGTAAGCACAAGGGATACTATACAATAATATGTAAAAAAAGTCAAGACTATTTTTAAAAAAATAATCGAAAAAGATAAAAAGAGATGTGGTATAATATAAAGTAATCTCAGAATATTCACGGAACTTATCTTTGTGACGGACTGTCTGAGGTACAGGAAAAAGTGAGCAGAAGATAAAAAATTTTAAAACTGTAAAAAATATAGAAAAAAAGGTTGAAAAATGAAATATCTTGTGATACACTTTTTACAATTTGGGGAAAAATAGGAAACCCGTAAACTAACAGCAAGAAATAGGAAAGGGAGACAGGTGAAAAAATGAAAGCATTTTTGATACTGGAAGACGGCACCGTCTTTACCGGCACCAGCATTGGGTCGAAAAAAGAAATTATTAGTGAGATAGTCTTTAACACATCTATGACAGGTTATCTTGAAGTCCTTACGGACCCTTCTTATGCCGGACAGGCTGTCTGCATGACATATCCGTTAATTGGTAATTATGGTATCTGCCACGAAGACCAGGAGTCTTTGAAACCGTGGCCAGATGGTTACATCGTCAGAGAATTATCGAGAATTCCAAGTAATTTCCGCTGTGAAGATACAATTCAAAACTTTCTTAAGAAATATGATATTCCAGGTATTGCCGGAATCGACACAAGAGCATTGACAAAAATCTTAAGAGAAAAAGGTACCATGAATGGTATGATTACAACGAATGAAAACTACAATCTGGATGAGATTATTCCGAAATTAAAAGAATACACAACCGGAAAAGTAGTTGAGCGGGTTACCTGCGAAGAAAAACACGTCTTAAAAGGAACTGGTCCAAAAGTTGCACTGCTTGACTTTGGTGCAAAAGAAAACATCGCAAAATCCTTAAATGAAAGAGGATGCGAAGTAACAATTTATCCGGCAGCAACACCGGCTGAAGAAATCTTAAAGAGCAATCCGGACGGAATCATGCTCTCAAATGGACCTGGAGACCCGAAAGAATGTGTTTCCATTATAAAAGAAGTGAAGAAACTTTATGATTCAGAAGTTCCGATTTTTGCAATCTGCCTTGGACATCAGTTAATGGCGTTAGCAACAGGCGCGGATACCAAGAAAATGAAATACGGACACAGAGGAGGAAACCATCCGGTCAAAGATTTGGAAACCGGAAGAGTTTACATTTCCTCACAGAACCATGGTTATATGGTAGATACAGATACCTTAGACCCGAATGTGGCAGTACCGGCATTTGAAAATGTAAATGATAAGACAAACGAAGGACTGAAATATATCGGAAAGAATATTTTTACCGTACAGTTCCATCCGGAAGCATGCCCAGGACCACAGGATTCAGGATACTTATTTGACAGATTTATGAAGATGATGGAGGAAAGCAAATAATGCCGAAGATTCAGGATATTAAAAAAGTACTTGTAATCGGCTCCGGTCCGATTGTAATCGGACAGGCAGCAGAGTTTGACTATGCGGGAACACAGGCTTGCCGTTCCTTGAAAGAAGAAGGAATTGAAGTTGTACTCTTAAACTCCAATCCGGCAACCATCATGACAGATAAAGATATTGCAGACCGCGTTTATATTGAACCGCTTACCGTTGAAGTGGTAGAGCAGTTAATTATGAAAGAAAAACCGGACAGTGTGCTTCCAACTCTTGGTGGACAGGCAGGATTAAACCTTGCAATGGAACTTGAAGAAAGAGGATTCTTAAAAGAACATCATGTACGTCTGATCGGTACTACTTCGCAGACAATCAAAAAAGCGGAAGACCGTCAGGAATTTAAAGATACCATGGAAAAAATCGGAGAGCCGGTTGCAGCATCTTTAGTTGTACGTAGTGTAGAAGCAGGTATTGAGTTTACGAACAAGATCGGTTATCCGGTTGTTCTTCGTCCGGCTTATACTCTTGGTGGAAGCGGTGGCGGTATCGCTTATAATGAAGAGCAGTTAGTAGAAATTCTGGAAAACGGTCTGCGTCTTTCTCGTGTTGGAGAAGTTTTAGTAGAACGTTGTATCGCAGGATGGAAAGAAATTGAATACGAAGTAATGCGTGACGGTGCAGGAAACTGTATTACCGTTTGTAACATGGAAAACATTGATCCGGTTGGTGTCCATACCGGAGACAGTATCGTAGTTGCACCATCTCAGACTCTTGGTGACAAAGAGTATCAGATGCTTCGTACTTCTGCACTCAATATCATTACAGAACTTGGAATTACAGGTGGATGTAACGTACAGTATGCATTAAATCCAGACAGCTTTGAATACTGTGTTATCGAAGTAAACCCGCGAGTTTCCCGTTCTTCTGCACTGGCTTCTAAAGCAACCGGTTACCCGATTGCAAAAGTTGCAGCAAAGATTGCACTTGGTTATACACTTGATGAAATTCCAAATGCAATTACAGGAAAAACTTATGCAAGTTTCGAGCCAATGCTGGACTACTGTGTTGTAAAGATTCCGCGTCTGCCGTTCGATAAATTCATCAGTGCAAAGAGAACTTTAACTACACAGATGAAAGCAACCGGAGAAGTTATGAGCATCTGCAATAACTTTGAAGGTGCATTAATGAAAGCCATCCGTTCTCTGGAACAGCATGTAGACAGTCTTATGTCTTATGACTTTGCAAGCTTGACCAAAGAAGAATTAATCGAAGAATTAAAAATTGTCGATGATATGAGAATCTGGAGAATTGCAGAAGCAATCAGAAAAGGCATTTCTTATGAAGAAATTCATGCAATTACAAAGATTGATATCTGGTTCATCGATAAACTTGCAATTCTTGTAGAAATGGAACAGGCGTTAAGAGAACAGGAATTAACAGAAGACTTACTGCGTGAAGCAAAGAGAATCGAATTCCCGGACAATGTCATTGCACGTATCACAGGGAAGACAGAAGATGAAATCAAAGCATTAAGAAAAGAATGGAATATCACCGCTGCTTATAAGATGGTAGATACCTGTGCAGCAGAGTTTGCAGCAGAAACACCATACTACTATTCTGTATATGGTGGAGAAAATGAAGCGGTTGGTGAGACAACAAAGAAAAAAGTACTGGTACTTGGTTCCGGGCCAATCCGTATTGGACAGGGTATCGAGTTCGACTTCTGTTCTGTACATTGTACCTGGGCATTTAAGAAGGAAAACTATGAAACTATTATTATCAACAACAATCCGGAAACTGTAAGTACAGACTTTGATATTGCAGATAAACTGTATTTCGAGCCATTAACACCGGAAGATGTAGAAAATGTAGTAAATGTCGAAAAACCGGACGGAGCAGTGGTTCAGTTTGGTGGACAGACAGCAATCAAATTGACAGAGGCCTTGATGAAGATGGGTGTTCCGATTCTTGGAACATCTGCAGAAGATGTAGATGCGGCAGAGGACCGTGAACTCTTTGATAAGATTCTTGAAGAGTGTCATATTCCAAGACCGCAGGGGCATACAGTATATACAGCAGAAGAAGCAAAACAGGCAGCACATGAACTGGGATATCCGGTTTTAGTTCGTCCTTCTTATGTACTTGGCGGTCAGGGTATGCAGATTGCAATCAACGATGAAGACGTGGAACAGTATATCGGAATTATCAATCGAATTGCACAGGAACACCCGATTCTGGTTGATAAGTATCTTCAGGGAAAAGAAATCGAAGTCGATGCAATCTGTGATGGACAGGATATTTTAATTCCTGGTATCATGGAACATATCGAGAGAGCGGGTATCCATTCCGGTGACAGTATTTCTGTTTATCCGGCACGTACCATCTCTGATACTGCAAAGAAGACAATTGAAGAATACACCAGACGTCTGGCAAAATCTCTGCACGTTATCGGTATGATTAACATTCAGTTTATCGTATGCGGAGAAGATGTCTATGTAATCGAGGTAAATCCTCGTTCCAGTCGTACCGTACCGTATATCAGCAAGGTAACCGGTATTCCGATTGTACCGCTTGCAACAAAGATGATTCTTGGTTACAAACTGCGTGACCTTGGATATGAACCGGGACTTCAGCCGGAAGCAAAACACATTGCAATCAAGATGCCGGTATTCTCATTCGAGAAAATCCGTGGTGCTGATATCAGCCTTGGACCGGAAATGAAATCTACAGGTGAATGCCTTGGTATTGCTCAGTCCTTTAATGAAGCACTGTATAAAGCATTCTTAGGTGCCGGAATTAATCTTCCAAAACACAAGAACATGATTATTACAGTAAAAGATGAGGACAAAGAAGAAGTGATTCCGATTGCACGTCGTTTTGAAGCTTTGGGATACAAGATTTACGCAACAAGAAGTACTGCAAAAGTACTTCAGGAAAATGGTGTTCATGCCGTTCGTACCAATAAAATTGAACAGCCGTCACCAAACCTTATGGATCTGATTTTAGGACATAAAATTGACCTGGTTATCGATACCCCGTCTCAGGGTGTAGAAAAAGCAAAAGATGGATTTATTATTCGTCGAAATGCAATTGAAACCGGTGTCAATGTACTGACTTCTCTTGATACAGCAGAAGCTTTAGTAACAAGTTTGGAAAATACAGATATTCAGAAACTGGAACTGATTGATATTGCAACTGTAAAATAAACAGTGTAGAACTGGAAAGAAGAAGCGGATTGTGGGAAATTGGCAATCCGCTTTTCTGATTTTAAGAGATGATTTTAAAAATCATGTAAAATCAAGTTTAAATTTTAAAGGAGACATCAATGGATTTTATTGAATTACTCAAGGTTATTTTTCTTGGAATTGTCGAGGGAATTACCGAGTGGCTTCCGGTCAGCAGTACCGGACATCTGATTTTAGTAGAAGAATTTATCAAATTAAATGTAAGTGAGTCATTCTGGGAAATGTTTATGGTTGTCATCCAGCTTGGAGCAATCATGGCGGTTGTAGTCTTGTATTTTAAAGATTTATGGCCGTTTCAGAATCAAAAAAAGGCAAAAGGAGCACTGGAACGTTATGTAAAAACCGATAAAATGATTATGTGGTTTAAAATCGTCGTTTCCTGTATTCCGTCAATTGTAATTGGTCTGCCGTTCAATGACTTTATTGAAGAGCATTTTAATAACTATCTGGTTGTTTCAATTATGCTGATTGTCTACGGTATCTTCTTTATTTTAATCGAAAATTATAATAAGAAGAGAACGGCTTCCATTAATTTCGTTGCAGAAATCGGCTGGAAAACCGCATTTCTTATTGGAGTATTTCAGCTTTTAGCAGTCATTCCTGGAACTTCCCGTTCCGGTGCAACCATCATTGGAGGCATCCTGCTTGGAACTTCAAGAACCGTTGCCGCAGAATATACCTTCTTCCTTGCAATTCCGACCATGTTTGGTGCAAGTTTATTAAAACTGGTAAAATTTGGTCTGAACTTTACCGGAACAGAGGCAATGATTCTGACTGTCGGAACAGTAGTTTCCTTTGTGGTTTCGATTTTGGCAATCAAATTCCTGATGGGATATATCAAAAAACATGACTTTAAAGTATTTGGATGGTATCGAATCGTCCTTGGTATTGTGGTATTATTATTCTTTTCACTCTTTCGATAATCAATGTTTTTCTGATTCATTTAAGGTTTATTAAGATAGTTTCTTCTTTTTTTATAAAACGGACATAGTTTTATCACAATTTATCTTTATAATAGGTTTCAGATAGTTGATGAACCACTCACTATCTCCCCCCTCAAGTAAAAAAACCGGTGCGTAAGCATCGGTTTTTTTCATTTTAATAGGAACACTTTGTACGATGTAGAAAAGTGATATCCTGCTTGCATAAATGACTAAAGAGAGGTAAAATAGAAGTATTAAAAGCATCAGAGGGAAAGGGGTACTTATTTTATGGCAAAGAAGAAAGTAGTAGTTGCATTAGGACACAAGGCATTAGGTACTACATTACCGGAACAGAAAAGTGCAGTAAAGAAAACCGCTGCGATTATCGCAGATTTAGTAGAAGCAGGTGCAGAACTGGTCATCACTCATAGTAATGCACCACAGGTTGGTATGATTCATACCGCAATGAATGAATTTGGAAAGGTACATCCGGACTATACCGCAGTTCCAATGTCTGTCTGCTCAGCGATGAGCCAGGGATATATTGGATATGATATTCAAAATGCAATCCGTGCAGAACTGCTTCGACGTGGTATTTTTAAACCGGTCAGCACCATTATCACACAGGTTACAGTTGACCCGTATGACGATGCATTCCATGAACCGGTAAAAGTCATTGGACGAGTTCTGACCGAAGAAGAGGCAGAATTAGAAGAACAGAAAGGAAACTACGTCACAAAAGTAGAAGGCGGTTACAGACGAATTGTGGCAGCTCCAAAACCACAGGACGTAGTGGAAATCGATGCAATCCGTACACTTTCCGATGCAGGTCAGATTGTAATTGCCTGTGGAGGCGGTGGAATTCCGGTATTAGAACAGCAGGCATCCTTAAATGGAGCAAGTGCGGTAATCGAAAAAGACTTAGTCAGTGGAAAACTGGCAGAACTCTTAGATGCTGAGGAACTTTTAATTCTTACAAGTGTTGAAAAAGTTTCCTTAAATTATCAGTCTGATAAAGAAGAAAAGATTGAAAGAATGGATGTTGAAACTGCAAAGAAATACATGCAGGAAAATCAGTTTGGAGCATCCACAATGCTTCCAA
>JAIIAN010000688.1 GCA_022717655.1 Bacillota bacterium
ACAATTGGTGACGATGCGTTTTATCAATGCAGTTTTTCTGGAACCTTGCATCTCCCTGCCACCTTGTTGTCAATTGGTGAAAGAGCTTTCTACAACAACAACCAGCTGACAGGCACGTTGGAAATTCCTGAGAAAATAACGAGCATCAAATCAGATGCTTTTTATCAGTGTACGGGTATAGGAGGCATCGTGCTCCCTGCTAATATGGAAACCATCAATTCCCGTGCTTTTGAAAATTGTTACAACATAGGTTCCATCGTCTGTAAGGGAACCGAACCAGCCTATGTAAAGAGCGGAGCCTTTGATGGCGTGCCAAAAGACAACTTTACGGTGGAAGTTCCCGAATCGTCCGTTGCGCAATATCAGACCACGGCAGGATGGAACGAGTTTAAACGCATTGCCGCCCACCACGAGTTGGTGTGCCGCCCCTCTGTAGCCTGCGCTTTGACCACGGAGCATAAGCAGAACCTTATTGTGGATGCCGAGGGCGAATGGGAGGTGGCAAGCAAGCCCGACTGGTGCGAGGTGTCGCCCGCGAGCGGCAACAAGAAAACCGAGGTTACGCTCACCTTCAACGCCATGGCCAAGAACGGATCGAGCCGTGAGGGCAAGGTGGTGTTCCGCCTGAAAGATGAAGACTATACCCACGAGTGTAGCGTAAGCCAGTATGGCTACGAGTATGGCGAAGACCAGTGGCTCACCCTGCAGAAGGCCACTAAGGGCAAGAACGGCGGCATCAACATTGTGCTGCTGGGCGATGGTTACGACGCAAAGAGCATAGCCGATGGCAGCTATCTCAAAACCATGAAGCAAGAGATGGAGTATTTCTTCGGGCTGGAGCCATACACCACCTACCGCGACTACTTTAACGTTTACACGGCCTTCCCCCTCTCTACCGAAAGCGGTGTAGGCACGGTGAACACCATACGCTACAATCGCTTCAACACCACCTTTACGGGTGGCGTGAAGCTGAAGGCCGACTATGACGAGATATTCGCCTACGCCCTCAACGCACCCACGGTGACCAAGGCCAACCTCAA
>JAIIAN010000689.1 GCA_022717655.1 Bacillota bacterium
CATAAATACTTTTGGGGGATTGTGAGGATTCTGTAAATTGATTTTTTCCATTATCACCTTCTAGCTGAAGTACGATAGAAGAATCAGCTCCATCACTATATTTCAAAAACATACCATCGCGATTAGATGTTAGGGCATTCGGGGTTGTCATATAAACTGCATACTTTCTGGACCCATTGCTACAGCTCACAGTGATATTGAGTTTTGACGATAATACTGTATTCATTCCAGGAGTAAAATTCCCCAGCTGTATTTCCGATGGTGTTGAAATCGAACATGTTATTTCTGGAATATCAACATCTACCGTTGCGTTGTATCTCTGTGTCGTCGCTGTAACTGCGCACACCGAGAACAGTGAAAAGAAAGCAGTTATTGTTTTAAAAATAAATTTTGTGTTATAAACAATCTTCATCTATCTACTCCTTCACCTTTGCCCCCACATTTATTGATATACTATAAAGCCAATGTCAGGAAAAATGGTTTTTCAATGTGTTTTTAATGTGTCTAATTTAATGATAATTATATCAATACAGTAACGGTGTGTATATTATTACCATTCTTAAATAATTAAAGAATGATAAATGGTTCGGTTCTTTTTCAGCTATTACAGACATCCATATTGACAGCTTCACTTATTTTACAAGTTGACATCGCTGAACTTTTTTAAGTTATGCAATATTGTTCATCACGATTTTCATCACGTTGTCACTAAGATAAATATTTTTACCTTCTCGCGTCCGTTAATAATAGCCAAATAGCTCCACCTTCCGTGATGTCACAGTTCGACTGGGTGAAGGTGACATTAATCGTCTGCGTACTTTGGCCGAGGTGGCAGCCTGCCCGCTGCTGCCACCTCCACCAACTTCAGTGCTGCCAAAGCTGGTTTATTGTATTTCATAACTCTGAACTCCGCCCCAGTCATTGATGGCATCCACACTGACTTTTCCGCTCACCTTTTTACCCAGATTCACTTCGCTGAATGGCTTAAGCTGTGCGATGTCATTCAGGACTTTATCGCTGAGAATGACGTCCTTACTAT
>JAIIAN010000690.1 GCA_022717655.1 Bacillota bacterium
CTTTTGAGGCACCTGCGGATTGTCGAACCATCCGACGAGCAATGTTTCCCTATTTATCCAGCGACGGGATCCATTATTAAACTCCACAATATACCCGCTATACGCAGCCTGACAGGCGACAAGTTCCTTATTCTTTTCTATACCTACACCTCCCTGATACTGACTTTAGGATTAATACCATTGGTAATGTGAGGTTATATTGTGTTTAGTAACGATAAATGTGTCAATCAGTGAAAAAACCAACCACTTTAACCGCATAAAATGCAAAAAAGCAGTTAAAAAAACTAGTTACACCCACTAAAAAAAATCAAAAAACCACTCCCATCTATAATTCCACAGTTTATAAATGATAGTGTTGAATTGTAATATCCACTCAGTTTGTGAGTTTTTTTGTCTAAAAATATATTTTTTTTAGAGTTTTATACCAGAAGCGAAAATGAGTTATAGCATAGAGGATGCTTACTCTGTTTTTGTCAGGATGGGGCTTTCTATTTTTCTTAGCTTTCACAACCAAGACCGACGGGCTTTATGCAGAAAAAATGCAGAAGAGTTGATAAGCATAGTTAAGGATGCAAAACATAATGACGGCAAAGACCAGGCCTCGTTCAGTCCACCTGCCCCATACGGTGTTTTTTGACGATCAACGTTCATATAACCCCCTTGACGACTGCCATTGTGGTTACATTATCAACACAAAATAATATAATCAACTTTTTGTTGAATTTGGTGAGTGCGATTGAAAGCAGAACCAAGGCGCTCCTGTCCTGCGCCTCGCATGTTCTTCGTTCGGGATGATCATCTGCTGACACAATGGGCTATGACACGGGCAAGATCTTCATTAGTCTGTTTCGAACCGGAGATAAGCGTAATATCCAGAAAGTTTGCCCCGGTGGTATGAGACATATCGACCTGGGCAATCAGCCTGCTCCCTCTGGAGATATCAAAAAAGTTAGGCGTATCGCGTTCCGGGAAGATGTATTCCACCTCGTAGCCTTCAGCGTCAAGCGCGCTTCGCATACAGTGATACCGTCCCTCCAG
>JAIIAN010000691.1 GCA_022717655.1 Bacillota bacterium
CATGGCTCAATTACATTTTACATTAGATAGTGATTTTTTTGTAGGACTTTTTTCAGAAACTAAGGATGAAGCTTTTGGCAAACTTATGGAAGCTTTACTTAATCAGGTTCTTCAGGCTGAATCTACTGAACAGCTTGGAGCAAGTAATTACGAACGATCTCAAGAACGTTCTGATTATAGAAATGGAGTTAGGACAAGAACATTAACCACCCGTATTGGAAAGATTGAATTACAGGTTCCAAGACATCGTAATGTTCCATTTAAAACTTCCTTGTTCGAAAATTATCAGCGTAATGAACAGGCTTTAATTACAACAATGATGGAAATGGTTGTGCAAGGCGTATCAACCAGAAATATAAAAAAAGTAACTGAAGAGCTTTGTGGAGAATCTTTTTCAAAATCTGCTGTTTCTGAAATCTGCAAGGAACTAGATGTCCCTGTTAAGCATTTCAAGGAGCGCTTATTGCCGGAACACTATCCGTTTATTATTATTGATGCGATATATTTAAAAGCTCGTGAAGATCATCGTGTTAAATCAAAAGCGTTGTTTGTTGCAATTGGAATAAACAATACCGGACACAAAGAAGTCCTGGGGTTTGAAGTTTATGATTCAGAGAAAGTGAACACCTGGAGAGACTTTTTTGAAAATCTTAAAAGTCGCGGTTTGCGCGGTGTAGATATTGTAATATCTGACGCACACGCGGGGCTTGTTGAAGCAATAAAGGAGAGCTTCTCTGGCTCTTCATGGCAGCGATGTCAGGCTCATTTTACTAGAAATATCATAGATAGGTGTCCTAAAAAATACAGCACTGGTTTAGCTTGTGAGTTACGAGACATGTTTAACGCAGCTACTATTGAAGAAGCCCGCCGCTTAAAAGAATCTATATACGATGAATATCAGGATGTAGCAAATGAAGCAATGACTGTCCTTGATGAAGAATTTGAAGACAGTATTACTATCATGGCACTGCCTTCAAAATATCGTATAGCATTAAGAACCAGCAACATAATAGAACGCGAGAACAGAGAAATCAGAAG
>JAIIAN010000692.1 GCA_022717655.1 Bacillota bacterium
CGGTACAAAAGGCCGACATCAGGTCAAGCCTCATCACGCCTCCCACGGCGCAGGAAAACCTGACCTATACCGGACAGCCGCAGGCGCTCATTACTGCGGGCAGCGTGACGAACTATGGCACCATGCAGTACAGCCTGACCGAGAACGGTACATACAGCCAGGACACCCCTGCCGGCACCGATGCCGGAGCATATACCGTGTGGTATCGGGTGATTGGCGATGAAAACCACAACGATACCGCACCCGCCAGCGTGGCGGTCAGCATTGGGAAGAAGCCGCTGACGATCACCGGGGTAACGGCTGCGTCCAAGCCTTATGATGGCACGACAGACGCGGACATCTCCAGCGTGACCTTCGACAACGTGACCTTGACCCGAGGCACAGACTACACCGTGACCGCCAGCTTTGACGATGCCAGTGTGGGCAACGGCAAGGACATCACTGCCACAGTGACCCTGATGGGGCAGGCCGCGAAGAATTACGCCCTGGAGCAGAGCAGCTTCCCCACGACTGGCAGCATCACCAAGGCCGCTGCGCCTGACTTCACCAAGGAAACTGCGCTTACCATTGTAAATGACTGCGAAAAGACCTACACGGTGACGCTCCCCGCCCTGCCCACGCTGGAAACGCCCAAAGAGTACGGCGCGGTGACCTACGGCGCACCAACTGTCAACTTGTCCAACGGCTATTATACCGATGGTGCGAAGGTGGAAGATGGCAAGCTGATCCTGCCCATTCAGAAAAATGACGTGGAAACCACCGGCTCTGTGGGCACAGTGACCGTAGTGATCAAGAGCGCAAACTATGAGGACATCACGCTGACCGTCAATGTCAATGCGACCAACAAGCTTATCCCCACTGTTACGGCACCTGCGGCAAACGCCCTGATCTACAACGGTGCAGAACAGGCGCTGGTTACAGCGGGCAAGACCACTGGCGGCACGATGCTCTACCGGCTTGACGATTCTGAGTGGAGCGAGCAGCTCCCCACAGCGAAAAATGCCGGGAAATATACCGTTTGGTATAAGGTTCAGGGAA
>JAIIAN010000006.1 GCA_022717655.1 Bacillota bacterium
ACTTTTGCCCCCAAACGCAAACTTGAAGTTACTGAATCCTTTACATAGAAAAATTTTATTTTTATACTTAATGATTTTCACCATAACTAAATTAACACTCTATTATTGTGCCAGTATTATAATCCCCTATACAGAATATTCGTATCCTTTTACATATTTTTTTATATTCATTTATCAAATCCTGACATCCTCTTTGTAAGCAAGGTGGAAATGTGACAATAACAATGATATTATCCTTTGATGTAAAATTTTTATAAGCATGACTAAAAAGTTTTTTCTCAGCACATTGATATCTTGCTTTTGTTTTATCATTTAAAGGTAAATCACTCTGAAGATTATAAAATGTAGAAGTATTTTTTTCGTAAAAGCGTTCATCGTTATTAGTAATTTCCGATTTGAAGTGATATTGATTTAATGCGTTTTCTATAGATTTAATGAGACCAGACAACTTATCATGAGCTCCAGGTATATTTGCACACAACGTTGAATTATTTACATCTTGATATCCACTAAATGAAAAATAATTGTTTTTGGGAGATAGTAATAGTCCAACGCATCCCTTAGGTTTATGATTCCAACTATATCCCTTCTGATACCTAGTATTGTTTTCTCGATTCAAATAATCACGTACGATTTCAACTACAGCTATATCTGTCTCCGATAGCCCTGCAGATAAATAATTATTAACCGTATCCTCTACATATCGAATATAAACGGCTTTGAGACGTCTAATATACTCCTTAAAATCTTGAACATTCAACACGAAACAAGTAAAAAGTTTTGAATGTCCAACGCTACCTGGATCAACTCTATGAAGTGTTCTAAGCAAGCGACGTTTATGATAAAAATCTTTATCCACTACAGCTGCCATTCGCTCGTAAATATAGTATGGTACCTTTCTTGGATTGACAACTGAAATCCGAGAATACTCGTCTAACCAGTTTAATAGAGCTGTTAATTTTGCTCTATCATCTTCATCTAATTCAATATCATTTATCCTAAAAGATTCATAGCTATCACCAATATCCCCAGATTTCCAGCGTTTTGCATGTTGAGTAATAAAATTCTCTAATATAGAATTATTAGACAATTGCTTAGAATTAACCTTCTTTTCATCATAATAATTTATAGACCAAATAGTTTCTTCTGCATTCTTGATAAAATCGGATATAGTAATATGATTTCTTCCTATTAAATCTACTTGTGGTGTAATCCGAAATTCCGTTTTTTGTAACGTTAAGAATAGACGGAAACAGGTATCAAACAACAACACTTCATTAGCTACCATATCAACCCTCGCAAGAGAATTGTTATCAAATCCCGCATGAATTGCATTTTTGACATTTCTAAGAAAAACCGATGGTATTTCTTTTTCACCAAAACGCAAAATATATTCTATAGTTACTTGTCTTATCTCTTCTATTCTGTGATTTCTGTCAACTTCTTCCGTCCATAACTTTTCAATAGGATATTTTATTTCTATTGTATCTTCAATCATTTATTATTCTCCCGCCTATAGGTGTGAAAATAAAAAGTTTCATCCTATATATTGTGTCTTTTTCTATATTCAACATCCCAAACATCTTTGTTCATATTACGACCATCTGGTAATTGTTCCAAACATTGGTTTAATTCCTGATATTTCCTGATATGATTATATTCTGCAAAAGCAAGTCTATGCATATCCTTATAATAATCATCATATTGACATTTTACTTCCTCCAATACTTTAATTTCGATTATAGCAGCCTTTTTCTCTAATGCTTGTTTCACTTTTTCATTCTTATAATTGTTATTCTTGATTTCGACCAAATGACCTGGATTCCCTTTAGATGAAAAGAACCTATTATATATATTATTTGCTCTCCCTACATACGCACAATAAACATCTTCGTTTTCTCTAGTAAATATTCCGTAAATACCACGTATTGGATTTTCCCAATTGAGTATTTCCTTTTCAATAACAATTTTGTCTGCCATATTATTTTTCCACCATTTATAGGTTAAGTTTTTGTTTCCCATAAAAAGAACTCCCTTCTTCAAGAAAATGACTCTATTTAGCCAAACTCTTTATTAACTTCCGATTTCACAATATCATTTCTAATACAGATTTTACCGTATTTTTTAAGTTCAGTCCATCTTTTAATCCCAGTCGGTAGAAAAACTCTTCTGTTTCCGCTCCACTGCTGAAAATTGCATTACAGTATTCCGTAATCACTTCTTCCTGTTCTGGGGATAACGTTTCCAGTAATTTCTGGTATTTCTTATCAATCTCACTTACCGCCTCTTTATCCTGATTTAACTTCCATTCTGAATATGCTTTTCCCATATGCTCTGTAATTGTCAGATTTACAAATTCCTGCACTTCCTTTGATATGCTACTCGCAGATTCCTGTTTGTCTTTCTTTTCCTCGTTTGATTTCTCAAGTGTTGTATCATCAATATAATGAATGATTTCTCGAATATTTGACTTCATCGACTGCAGATATCCTTTCATCAGCACAGCTACTTTTCTAGCATCCGATTTTTCGGTTTCTTTTTCCAGCATATAAAACTCTTCCAGTTCTTTCAGAATATCCATCCCTGCTTTCATCTGAAATTCCACCTCAAGCAAATCATCCATCACTTTATATAATTCTTCCATTGTTTATTTCTGCCTTTCCATATAGCACCACTATATTTTCCACAATCATCCAAAAATAAAGTCCTGTAATCCACATTTCACAACTTCAATCACTGCAACTATCCCCATACCGATATGTGGGAGTAGAATAAACACTACTGTCGTAAGAATCGCTGATTTCATTGTCCAGTCCGTACTGATTCCAAACCCAATACTCAAGACTTCTGTCACAACAGAGATTCCAGCTATCAGATAGCAGAATCCAGCAGATAATCCAAACAGGAACACCAGCACAATATTCACCGCTGCAAGTACCAGCCAAACAGGAGCTGCAATAATTCGAAATGGCAGTTTTATCATAAATCTCAACATAATTCTTCCTCCTACTTTGTGCCCAGTGGACACAAGGTTATTTTACCATATCTACTGGATATGACTATCTCTTTTTAAACTTCGTGCCCAGTGGGCACAAAGTTCTTACCCGGCAGGAATATCTTTGCCCCAGTACATGTCATGTCGAACTTCAGCATCATAAAACTGATTGCTCGTTGCTGGAGCGTTATACAACACCGTCAACATATACTGCCGGATATTCTTCACTAATATTTTCATGGATTTTGATATAGAAACAGTTTCTGATGTATTATCATTACTATTTAAACTGGATGACCAGATCGATATGAAATTTGAGGCAGATAAGGATGATGAGGGCAATTTCAAACCTGCTACTGTTAAACTTTCCTTTAAGAACAATCTCATCAATAAAAAACTCTGTACCTATATGAAAGCTCTGCAAATTCGTGAAAATATGATAAATGCTAAAGATGAATATTCAGAAGAAGAGTATGCTGACAGTTTACAGCATATCAATGAAAATATCGAAGAAATCAAACAGCATCTGCTTGATGACAATATGGTTGTCAAAAAAGGGACTGACCGCCTTACTGTAAAAATTTTTCCAAATTAGTGAAACCTCTTGAATTATCAGACATAAGATGATAATATCTAATTAAACAGAAAGCACCCACTCCAAAGGTGGATGCTCCGAGTTTAGGTTAATGAATGTCCTTAAGGACACCGCCTATCCTGTGGATCAGACAGGATAGGCGTTTTTATTTTTTTTCGTTTGTTTCTCTTATCGAGAAAGGCAAGCAACGCTACAATCAAGCTACCAAAGGACATCAGCAATGCTAATATCCCAATGAAAATCGAAATGATCTCATAAGCCGTCATCGGCGCCACGTCTACACTCCGTTTCGGTCGGTGCTAAACAGGTGCCACTGGCACCTAGCACCCCTTCCTATGTATTCCGGTTGCCCGGTATCATAAAACTCGGGAGGCTACCTCTACTCTACGCTCCGCTCCGGTCGGTGCTAAACAAGCGTCCCCCGGACGCTTAACGCCCTGTCATGGGTACTTTCCTTAAATAGTATCCTAACATAAGAACTAATGCCTCTGCAAGGGAAAAAATTATTGGTTATCAAGAATAAGGTCTATCATATCTTGCTTTCCATTAGTGTATGCTACTCTATCATCTGCATACTTACTTTCCAGTTCTTCCTTCACCCTCTGATACTGCAAAGCCATATTCTCATTAGCATTTAGACAATCTCTAAAATGAATATAATTCCTCCACTCAGTTCCATTCCACTTCACAACATGAATATGGTATGTCCTGATATCCTTTTCCATATCCCCCATTACATAAAGAATCTGATCTTCCACATCCGAACCACGATAAAAGATTCCTTCCTTCTGTAACTGCTCATTATATGACATTATTTTCTCAAAATCATTTACCCCAACAGCAATATCAATAATCGGTTTTGCTTTAATTGCTGGTATTGCTGTACTTCCAATATGTTGTATATCAACAGCATCATCACCTAATATAGATTTAAGTTTTTTGATTGTTTGAATGGCAGCCTCATCCCACTGTTTATCATGTGGTTCAAGCTGCACTGTTCCTCTTTTTAATCCTAATGACATAGCAATTTCCTTAATATTACATCACAATTTCACTATCAAAATATTGCTCCTGAAAATAAATCTGCTGCCTAATCTCATCTTTTGAAAACATCATTCCGTCAGGTATAACTACCCACTTTTCTTCTATATCATCTTTTCTATGAACAATAGCCATAATTTTACCTGTAAACTTGTCTACTGACTCATTTACACCTAATATATAGGCATCCTGCTCCTCTCCATCTGGTGCCATAACTCCTTCAATGTAACCATAATTTATTGGATAATACATATCCTTATATTCAGGATGATAACTTCCTAATGGTCTATCGACTGTGACAGTTACTGTTGTACCAATTATTACATTATCAGCACTTTTGTCAGCATGCAACACAAACCTTTGATTAGGATATCCAAATTTCTCAATCAGCTCGCCCTCTTCAAATCCAAATTTCTTATATAATTTTCTAGGTGCAATTCCTTTAACATCATTTTCTCTAAATGTAGACACAGTTATATCTTTATCTCTGTCAAGCTTATCAAGTGCCTCTCTTAAAAGAAGCGAAGCAATTCCCCTTTTTCGATAAGCTGGATCAACAGCCAAACAACATATCATATTATACTTCCTTGAATATAAAAGTACGCCAACAATCTCTTGTTCGTTCTTCACGCACAAAGCACGTTTGTCATTCATGAATTTCAGTACTATTATTTTGTGTTCATCTATACTCTGCTCTGTCTCTAATCCTGGAAAATTCCAACTTACTTTTCTCACTAATCGCATCCATGAATCAATATCTGATGTTCTGCCAAATTCTACCTTCATATTTTCTATCATTGACTATCTCCTCAAATCTGCTTTGAAACAAAATGTACAATTTCTTTCCCTGACTCAAGGATATATGGTATCAACTCTAAAGGATATACCTTAATACCCTTCTTTAAATCTTCTAGTGAAACCCAACAGAAATCCAAATCAATTCTTTCATTATCCAGCTCATCATATCCATGAAACACACCATCTAATGGAATATTATCATCCATCAGATGTACATTATAATATAAGCATATCTGATGACAGGGTCTTTTTCCCCATGGAAAATAAATTTCTCCGATTGCTAACAGATTATCTACCTCTATCTTAGCATGAAGCTCTTCTTCAAATTCCCGTTTAAGAGTTTCCATACTTGTCTCCATAGCCGCAACATGTCCTCCAATAATGGCATAATCATCATTCTTCGGACGCTGTAACAAAATTTTACCATTATGTTTCAATATACCGCCAACTCTGTATGAAAATACAAAATGATCATTCTTAAATAAAATATCCACTTAAAACTCCTTTGCATTTATTTAAACTATTTCAACTCTTCTATCCATTTGCCATTTTCTTCAAAAAAGAAATACTCACTAATATTGTCATTTAAAAATACTTCCAACATCTTATCCATTCCATAAGCAAGTTTTCTCTGCTTCATTTCATCTAATGTCAGCCAGAATACATCCCCTTCTTCAGACGAAGTAACTATTCCTCCAAACTTATCTGTCTTATATAATAACACTATATATCTTGTTTCTTCATCCTTCATCCAGTCTTTTATCCCACAAAGTTTTGGTTCTGAAATTTTCAATCCAGTTTCTTCCCACACTTCGCGTATCACAGCATCTGTAAATGATTCTCCTCTTTCCACATGTCCTCCCGGAAATGTTATTCCAGAGTAATCGTCATCAATCTTATCTTGGACAAGTACCCTATTTTCACTAAACACCATACACATATTTGTCATTATCACTTTTTCTGTTCTTGCCATACGTAATACCCTTATCCTTCATTTGCTGAATCTATATATATCATTTCAACAATACTGTCTGCATCAATGTCAGATGTAATAATTTTTTCATTAAAAACTGATGAAAAATCCTTTTCTCTCCACCATCTACGCATATCTTCTTCACCAAATTCCCGTTTTTTATCTCGTGTATTATGCCGCCTGACCGTCTCTTCAAATGGTATATCAAAATAGTACGCATATATATCCATTCCATACAATTCATTTGCCGTTTTGAACAAAGGACTATACCACTCATCATACATGATGCCCTCTAAAATAACCACATCACAATGCTCATACCCATATTTCATAAGTTCTATCATAAGTGGTAATGCCTTAGTATCAACGCCATCTTTAACCCACAAGATATTTCTCCTAATCTCATCTTGTGAAATCATCATTGTATTGTATCCAAATTTCTTTTGCAACGCTCTAGCTACTGTTGTTTTTCCACTTCCAGAGTTACCTCTTAATATAATTATCTTTTTCATAATTTCTCCTTAATCTTGCTATTACTCTCCCCACAAATAGAGCCAAACTAGAGCCATTTGATAAAACAAATGCCGGAAGCCCGCATAAATACAGGCTTTCGGCATTTTAGTCCATTATTCGAATTCGACAATCACTAATCAATTTTGTTTAGAGATTATTTGTTGCCTTGTTCACTTTTCTTTCAATTATTTGATTTATCCATATTATCCTGCCTATATAGGCTAATGTTATCAGTTTGTTATCGGTATTGATAACACTCGCTCCGTAACTGTGGATAATAGCAATATATTCCGATTCAGATTATAAGCGGTTTTGCTTAGGAATGCAACACTATATTACAAAATGTAATAAACAAATATTTTTTCCACTATCCCAACAAACTGGAAGTTATGCCTTTCTCTTAAGTGATTTAAAAAATAATCCACTTACAATCAACATCAGCACAGCCTGAACATCTGAAGCAATCAACTGTCCTATTGCAGCTGCAGGAATAGGTTGCAACGGCCATGGTTCAACAAATGAAGCAAGGCAAGCTCTAAAAACCCAAACCACTGTAAGAAAGAAATAAAAGTAAATTACTTCCCGATTCATTGCCAATGCTCTTTTGCCTAGCACAATAAGCATCACACTTAATCCAAACAGCAATAATGAAAAGCAGTAATTGGTATAATCAATCCCTACTATAAGATTCTCATACTGCATTGGAAGATAGTCATACCATTGAAACATCAATGGAACAAAGAAATGCCATAGTCCAACCAAAGCGCTAATTACAACTGTAATAAAATATAAGATGCGTATTCCTTTTTTCAAAACAATCCTCCTACAAATTCCGATTTGTCTCTTTCTTCTCAATTATACATCAAACAGTATTATTGTAAAGTAGAGAGCAAGCCATTTCCTGACTTGCTCCCTATCATGTTATTTTACTGGTAAATTATCTCTTTGTCCACAATCTCTCTCGCACACGCCTGAATATTATTCATCCTGCCTACCCATTCCAATGCGTTATCTGCCTTTAACTGTTCGGTAATTCCTTGAGCCTGTTTCATCTGCTCCACAATTCTTTCAAATCGTTCCTGTGCCTGTTCCTCTATATCTGCCAGATAACTGTTCAGTCTGCCACTCATCATCAGATTCAGATATACAGTCTTGCGGTATTCCTTCAAATACTGCAAATGCCTTTGTCCCCATACTCCAACAAATCTCGGTTCTTCTTCCTCCGGCAAGGTAAGATTGGGGATAAAGTAATCCCCACATCTTACATAAGTGCCACCCATTTCTTCAAAAATTGTTTTCTTCATGTTCTGTTCCACCTTTCTCATCGTTCTCTGTCCATTGATTTCTTCTTTGCTGTCTGTTTTGGCTGTTGTCTGCTTTCCTGCTGATAGCGGTACAATTTCTCCCGTATGCTTGCCTTTTTCGGCGGTTCTGATGGCTTTTCTTCCTTCTGTTCTGTCTGATTTTCCCATGCCCGCAGCTCCTCATTATATTCTCTGACCAGTTTTTCTGATTTCTGATATGTCTTTGCGAAGGACTGAACATCTGGATATCCTGCCTGTTTTACAGTCTGCTCCATATCCGTGTGGATACGTTTTTCCTGTTTCTCTGCCTGTTCGATTTTGCCCTCTAAGGATTTCCGCACTTTTCCTTTGAAAAATCCTGTTGTCTCGGAAAGCTGTTTCTTCAATGTGGAAATCTCCTGCTGTGTGGACTTCATTGTCTGTGACTGCTTCTGAAGTTTTTCCATCAGCTTCCGCATATCATTCCATTCCTGCAAATCAATCTTCGGTACTGGCTTCGGCGGCAGCTTAAATTTGAAAATCATTTCCTGTAAGAAGTCTTTCGCACCTCGGATAATCTGCTGAAACATATCCGGTAACCAACCATGTGTCCGTATAGATTGCAGTGTTTTGTCTGTGATTTTCTCCCGCTTGACAGTTAAAATATCTTCTTCTGGAACACCCTCAACCAATGCCACATCTACCGTTCGATTCCATTCCTGCCTTGCCACATTGTCCGCCCGTATCTCTGCCTCTTTCGGATTATTCTTCCCGATTTTCTTCGTTGCCAGATACACACCGCCTTGCTGAAATACGGACAGCTTTTCAGATTCTACCTTCACATGGCTATTGATGATTTCCGTAAACATCTCCTTGACTTCTCTGGTAAAAGCGTCGCTCTTAAACCATTCATCTTTCTTTGTAAAAATGTGGCTCTCATAAACTTCTCCTTTGGGAATAATGCTGCATCCTGCCCGAAGATTTCCCTGCTCATCTAAAATCTCTTTCTTCGTGCGTCTGTGCTTGCCCTGCTCATCATAAAACATATTTCTGGTCGCAATTTCCACTTCTGGATGTTCCAGCATTTTTCGTTCACTGAATACAAGATGAATATGGTAATTGGTCATTCTCTTGTTATGATGAAGTGCCGCACTGCATTCCACACCATACCTTTTATGAAAGCTGTCTGTGAAAAGCCTTACCACATCATCTGCCTTGTACTCAACAAAACTTTCTGGAAGTGCAATGATAAACTCCCGTCCTTCAATACATTTTCCTGTTGTTCCGCTTGCCTTAAAATCCAACTGATTCTCTCTGGCAAGATTCTTCCAGAACTCTGGTGTTGCTCCTTCCGTCTGATAGGTCGCATAGAGATGTTCCTGTCTTTTCGGATTAGAAATATAGTCAATTCTTCCTGCCACATCAGACAGCTTATTTTGTCTGATAAATGAATGTCTACCTATAAGCATTCTCCTTTCCGGCTCTCGCCTGCTTTGCTGTGAGTAGGTGCATAGGCACCTGTTTACGAACTTATCCGCCTGTCGGCGGAACAGCTCCCGGCAGGGCGAAATACACAGAGCATAAACGAAGTTTGTGCGATGGGTATATTTCGCTCTCAAACGCCGAGGGCTTTATGCGGTGTTATCTTTCTCTGTCATGTTTCGGCTTGTGCCTTTCATCTTGGGCGTATCCGCCCTTTTTATTTGCCCGTATCCGGGCTTATCCTGTCTGCTTTATTCCGGTATTCTTGCCCGTACATACTCCAGATCGCCGCAATAAGGTGTTCCCACCAGATACCATTCCATTGCAGGATTCATCTCCATTCTTGTCCGTACCCACTGGTCATCCACTAAAACTTCCATACACTCTCCGCAGTGAAATCCCGTATCAATCCATAAGTCCATTGACAGCAATCCATATCTTCCGTTTTCACAGTTATAACCTAATCTTCCTTCTCTCATTGCATGATTCTCCTTTCCAGATTTCTCCTTGTCTGCTGTTCACAGGGGCGTGCCACGCTCCTGTTCTTATCATCAAGGAAGAATTACCAACGGAAGCTCTCCGGCACTCCTCGTCTGTCCAGATATTCCTTTCTCGCCCGTTCCCGTTCTTCCTCTGTCGGGGCAGTCTTGAATTTTCCATACAGGTCACGCATAATCATCTTGTCCTGTTTCTTCTCTAACCCCTGCTTGATTTCTTTCTCGCAGCTCTCATCCGCAACCAAATGAAAGCGGAGCAACTGCATAAATAATTCCTGTGATATTTGCACATTTCCCATCTTATCCATCCTTCCCGTGACGGTATGTGACAGTCGTGACGGTTATTTTGATACCGCCCTCGCTGTCAGAAATACCGTCACAACCGTCACGAACTGTCACGCATTCTCTGTATTGTCTTTCCAGAACCTTAGTTTCCGTCCCTCATGGACACGCTCACTCCGAAAGAGAATCCCATGCTCTGCATACAACCGTCCTGCAAGAACATTTAGCTTTCTTGTGATAACATGAGGTTGAATATCCACATTTATCAAAGCAACAAGTGCCGTTGGCGAGCCTTCCCAGTAAGGATTGTCTTTCATAACAAGCTCCGCAATCTCATCCAGCAATGGTTCCGGCGGTTCTTTCCACAATTCCGTTTCTGCCTTTTGTAAATCCCACAACAAAGTTTCTGTATTGCGAACAAGATACAGCTTCTGGTCTTGCTGATCTCTGCCCGATACTTCCAGTGTTGCGGCATTGCCTGTCCGTTTTTCTTTCTGAAGAAGAAACGCTCCGTCTGCTGCTCCAAGCAGTCCGCTTGTCCCGGAAATCATGTCAAACTTATCATCCGCATTCTGCTTTCTTGTGTGGTGTACCAGCAACAAACAAAGTCCGTGAGCATCCGCAAAACTTTTCAGTCTTGCCATAATCTGATAGTCATTTGCGTAACTGTAATTATCGCCACCAACCTCACGCACTTTCTGAAGCGTATCAATGATAATCAACTTCGTGTCCTTATGCTCTGCCACAAATCTTGCAAGCTGTTCATCCAGTCCATTTCCAAGCTGGCTGGCAGAAACAGAGAAGTAAAGATTCTCGGTACTTTCTGTCCCAAACATCCGGTACAGACGCTCCTGCAAGCGGCGGTAATCGTCCTCAAGTGCCAGATACAGCACCGTTCCTTTTCGGGTGGTATAATTCCAAAGCGGTGTGCCTGTACTGACATGGTAGGCAAGCTGTGCCATCAGAAAACTTTTTCCCAGTTTGGGCGAACCTGCAAAGATATAAGTGCCGGGGTAGAGCAGACCGTCAATCAACGGCTGCTTACTCCGATACTGTGTGTCAAACAGTTCATTCATGGAAATGGTCTGGAGATAGGACGGGTCTGATCGCAACTGCATTTCTCTCTGCAATTCCTCAAAACTCTTGATATTTCCACCATTCTCGGATATACTACTTGTAGTGTTTTTGAAAATAGGCTGCTCCGTATCTGCGCCAACAGATACATCCGGGGCAGTCTTTTCTTTTTTATTTTCCATCCGTATCCTCTCCTTTCAGACCGCCAAGAACAACGGCGATTAACTCAATGATATTCAGCAGTTCCTCATCCACACCGTTTCCTGCTCCAATCCGCTTTAGTTCTGCGAGGACAGCGGCAAGTTCCGTTTTGAGTGCCTTGAATACTCTCGGATTTCCCTGTACCACTACATCCTGATTCAGGCAACGGCGGTAGCAGTATTCCTGCTTTGGCAGTCCCGATAAGGCAACTGCCTTGTTGATGAGTTCATTTTCTTCGGGCGATACCCGAAACCCTACTGTGATGTTTCTCCAACGATTTTTGTTGTCTCTGTTCTTAGCTGACATTTTCAATCTCTCCTTTCCCTAAATCGTCTAATCTATCTGCCATTTCCGTCTGCTTTGACGGGAACAGATGAGCGTACTGATAAGTGATGTCAATGCTTTCATGCCCTACACGGTCTGCAATCGCCACCGCTGAAAATCCCATATCAATCAGCAAACTGATGTGGCTGTGCCGTAAATCATAGATACGGATTCTCTTTACTCCTGCGGCTTTCGCACCTCTGTCCATCTCGTGATGAAGATAACTTTTTGTGACCGTAAAGATTCGTTCTTTCTTCTTCAATCCGTAAAGCATCTGCAAATATTCCTGCATTTCTTCACAGAGGAATTTCGGCATTTTGATGATGCGGTTACTTTTCTTTGTTTTCGGTGTGGTAATCACATCTTCTCCGTGTAATCGCTGATAGGACTTGTTGATTCTGACCGTTTCTTTCTCAAAATCAAAGTCTGCGGCGGTCAGTGCCAGCAATTCGCCCTCCCGGATGCCGCACCAGTAGAGCATTTCAAAAGCGTAAAAGGAAACAGGCTTGTCCATCATCTCAAACGAGAATTTCTTGTATTCTTCTTTCGTCCAAAACAGCATTTCCTTGTGTTCCTCACTTCCCATATTTCCTGCTTTGGCGGCAGGATTGGAACGCAGCTCATAATACCGCACCGCATGATTAAAGATAGCGGACAACTGATTGTGCAGCGTTTTCAGATAGGTCTGTGAGTATGGCTTTTTCTTTTCGTCCCGATAGGCAAGCATCTCATTCTGCCATGCGATAACCTCTTTTGTGGAAATCTCGCTGATTTTCAGCTTGCCGAAATAAGGTAAAATCTTCGTGCGGATGATATGCTCCTTTGTCAGCCATGTGTTCTCCTTCAGACGGCTTTTCATATCCCGGATATACAGTTCGGTAAAGGCTTCAAAACTCATATCCATATCAGAGGAGTTCTGCAACTGGAACATTCGCTCCCATTCCTGTGCTTCTTTCTTGGTAGCAAAGCCACGCTTGCATTTCTGTTTACGCTCGCCTTTCCAGTTGACATATCTCGCCATCACATACCATGTTCCATTGCCCTCGTTTTTGAATACCGGCATTATTCTTCCTCCTTTCCTGCTCCGTAGAGCCTTTCATAGAAATACTGGCGGTTTACCCGTCCCGAAATGGTAATAAAGCCTTTTGCTTTCAGTTCCTCATTCAACTGACGGATTAACTTGTAGGCATACGGCTTTGATACGCTTAGTTCCTGTGCCACTTCTTCGGCACAAATAAATCTATTTTTCATATAATCAGTCCTTTCTTTCATTTTTTATCGCCGCTCTATCCGAATGAAGTTCCAGCAGGTATTCCCTGTTCGGCACTGTGCTGTCCCGATATATCGTAATATGTCAGGCGCTCGCTTGCTGTCTGGCAAGGTTTTGGCGGTTTATACTGTTCGGACGGTCATTTTATTTTTATTAAACTTATTTGTTTAATTTTAAGCTTATTATACTAAGCATATTTGTTTGTGTCAAGTGGCTTTTCGGAAAATATTAAACTTTTTTGTTTTGTATTATCTTGACTTCTCCTAAACATATCTGCTATACTCATTGTAAAATACATACAAGGAGTGGACACGTTATGGCGATTGGAGAGAGAATACATTTTTTCCGCATTCTGCGTGGGATGACACAAAAATATCTTGGTACGATTGTCGGCTTTCCTGAGCGAAGTGCCGATGTACGTTTAGCACAATACGAAACAGGAACAAGAAAACCGAAAGCGGAACTTACTGCTGCACTGGCACAGGCTCTTGATGTTTCCCCTCATGCCCTTGATGTGCCTGACATTGACAGCTATATCGGGCTGATGCACACTTTGTTTACCCTTGAAGATTTGTACGGTCTGACTGTCAGTGAATCAGACGGAGAAATCTGTCTGAAAGTCGATACTTCCAAAGGCAAAGACGCTCACGAACTTCGGAAAATGCTGCATGCCTGGAAAGAGCAGGCTGACAAGCTATCTTCTGAAGAAATCAGTAAAGACAAATACGATGAGTGGCGTTACCACTACCCAGAGTTTGATACTACGCAAACATGGGCGAAAGTTCCTTCGCAAGAACTTAGTGATGTACTTACTGAAGCCTTCAAAAATCACTTAAAAGATGACTAATCCTAAAATACCAACTAAAAAGGAGAACAATTATGACACTTGCCGAATGGCACTCAACACTGTTTCAATTCATAGGAATTGTGCTCAGCTTCTTAGCATTAGTAGCATCTATAATTGCGGTCATTTTGACTTACAAAAATTTATCTGAAATGAAAAAGCAGCTACATGAGCAACAAAAACAATATTTCGATCAAAATCGTGGTAATCTCATATTTTATGTTCAAAAAAGTATAACAGGTATAACGCACGACTTAATTATCAAAAACTTTGGTAATTCTCCTGCAAAACTTCTGTCATTAAAAATTACTCCCGATTTGGATTGGAAGAAAGCTGGTCAATCTAATATAGATGATTTTAATATTTCCAAACTAAACAACATTTTTCTTGCCCCGCAACAACATATCGGAACTATCTTTGATTTTTCAAACTTCAATGAAACCGAGTTGAATATTGAAATTTGTTACTCTACTTGCGGTCAAACCTTTACAGAACAATACAAAGTAGATTTAAACTATCTCCATAAAGTTTTAAGCCTTGAACCACAAATCAACGATGAATTATCTGCTCTAAAGCAAATAAACAAATCATTAACCTCTCTTTCCGATAAATTTATCTAAAGACAACAAAAAGCCCTTAGCCATGAGTTTTTACCCACAGCTAAGGGCTTCGTTTATAATATGGATTTATTAGTTGCACAACCACCTGTTAATCATTCTCTAACCCAAAAACCACCGGGTTACAAGAATAATGGCTCTCATGCAACTGTTATCAATTTGTTATCAAAAGACTTTTAAAAGTGCCGTAAACCCGCATAAACACTGGATTCTTATGATTGTGTGGATTATTCGAATTCAATCGTTGCTGGTGGTTTTCCAGTACAGTCATACATGACACGATTGATGTGTTTTACTTCATTTACAATTCTGCTTGTTGTCTTTCCGATTACATCCCACGGAATTTCTGCGCTTTCTGCTGTCATGAAGTCAGTTGTTGTTACCGCACGCAGTGCAATTGCGTAATCATAGGTTCTTTCATCACCCATAACACCTACGGAACGCATATTTGTCAGTGCTGCAAAGTACTGTCCGATTTCTTTATCTAATCCGACATTTGCGATTTCTTCACGCCAGATTGCATCGGCATCCTGTACCATTTTCACTTTCTCAGCGGTAACTTCACCGATAATACGAATTCCAAGACCCGGACCTGGGAATGGCTGGCGGAATACAAGATATTCCGGAATACCAAGTTCCAGACCTGCTTTACGAACTTCATCTTTGAATAAGTCACGAAGTGGTTCAATAATTTCCTTGAAATCTACATATTCCGGAAGACCACCTACATTGTGATGAGATTTAATAACAGTAGATTCGCCACCTACACCACTTTCTACTACATCCGGATAAATTGTTCCCTGTACTAAGAAATCAACAGTTCCGATTTTCTTTGCTTCTTCTTCGAATACACGAATAAATTCTTCACCGATGATTTTACGTTTTTTCTCTGGTTCTTCTACACCTTTTAATTTACCATAGAAACGTTCCTGAGCATTGACACGGATAAAGTTTAAGTTGTAAGGTCCTGTCGGTCCAAATACAGCTTCTACTTCATCTCCTTCATTTTTACGAAGCAGACCATGATCTACAAATACACAAGTTAACTGATTTCCAACTGCTTTTGATAACATAACTGCTGCTACAGAAGAGTCCACACCGCCAGACAGTGCGCAAAGTACTTTTCCATCGCCTACTTTTTCACGGATAGCTTTGATACTTTCTTCTACGAAAGAATCCATCTTCCAGTCACCAGAACATTCACATACATTGTATACAAAGTTAGAAAGCATTGTCTTTCCTTCTTTTGTATGAAGTACTTCCGGATGGAACTGTACGGCATACAGGTTCTTCTCTGTATTTTGAACAGCTGCTACCGGACAGTCATCAGTATGTGCAATAATTTCAAATCCTGGTGCAGCTTCTGCAATATAGTCATTGTGACTCATCCAGCAGATTGTTTTCTCGGATACATTTTCAAAGAGTTTTGTTGACTGGTTAACCGTAACTTCGATTTTACCATATTCTCTTACAGGCGCTGTCTCTACTTTTCCGCCTAATAAGTGCATCATCAACTGTGCACCATAGCAGATTCCGAGTACAGGAATTCCCAATTCAAAAATTTCTTTTGTATAAGTTGGTGAATCCTCTAAATATACGCTGTTTGGTCCTCCGGTAAAAATAATTCCCTTCGGCTGCATTTCTTTAATTTTTTCGATATCTGTTTTGTAAGAAAAAATTTCACAATATACGTTGCATTCACGCACACGTCTTGCAATTAACTGGTTGTACTGACCACCAAAATCAAGTACAATTACGGTTTCTCTCTTCAACAAACTCTCCTCCTGTTCTTTTTTGAATCTTTTTAATCAGCTTTTTCATGTTTTAGAAGTATGCATTTTAATTTTTGCATTGTCTAAGTGCTCATATTATAAGCCATCTAACTGGATTTTACAAGTTCTTTCAAAAAAACACCTTTAATTTACAATATCCCTAAGCCCGCTTTGCTTTTACATCGGATTCACATGCACCATACAATGTTTTACAAGAGGAAAATTTTTCTCAACTGCATCATGTACTCTCTGCGCTATTTCATGCGCATTTTCCAGAGAAAGTGTTTTATCTGCTGCAATTTCGATATCCACATAAATTTTTGCACCAAACAATCTGGTCTGGATCAAATCAATATTTTCCACTCCGGCCTGACTTGCAATCACTTCTCTCATTTTCTGAATTGTCTTTTCATCACAAGATTTATCCACCATTTTATCCACGGCATCTTTGAAAATATCGTAGGCTGCTTTCCCAATAAAAATACAAATCACAACACTTGCAATCGGGTCTAAAATCGGATATCCCATTCGAGCACCTAAAATACCGATAAATGCACCAACAGAAGATAATGCATCGGAGCGGTGATGCCATGCATCTGCCATAAGTGCTCCAGAATTAATTTTCCTCGCAGCTCCTCTTGTGTACCAGTACATCCATTCTTTTGTTGCAATTGATACCACTGCTGCAACAAGCGCAACCAAACCAGGAGCTTTACTTCCTTCCACTCCTTTTATAATCTGTTCTAAACCATTGATTCCTATTCCAATTCCCGTTGCAAACAAAATCACAGCCAAAATAATTGCTGCCACACATTCCATTCTGTCATGACCATACTGATGGTCTTTGTCAGACTTTTTTCTTGAAATGTTGATTCCAATCACTGCCACAACTGTACTAAATACATCTGAAGCGGAATGTACTGCATCAGAAATCATAGCACCGGAATGTCCCAAAATACCAGCTAACAATTTCAGCAATGATAAAACAAGATTTCCTGCAATTGTAACTCCGGATACTCTCATCACTATCTTTTTTGATTTTTCATCTGAAAGCTGTTCTAACTGTTCTGCATCCATTTTTATATCCTCCTTCTTCTAAAGCAGACATTCTCAATCCCCTTCGCCACTTGTTTCATAGGATTCTCCTGTGAAATTCCTATGAAATAAAGAAAAAAGCACCTGTGGAACAATAAGTAAACTACTGTCCCACAGATGCTTTTCATTTTCACCTGCTGTCACTTTTGTGACCCGGCACGTAAAGATTTTTCTCTCTTTCCTGCCTGTTTCGTTTTACGTCGCCCTCAGCGTTTTTAAGATTTTATGTTATTCTATGACACGAAATACCTGTTAGTCAATAGAAACATTCGTTTTATGTAACCTCAAAAATTCAGGCATTTATGACGCAAAGTCAGTTGCAAAATCGTCCCCAAACTCGAAGATTGAGATAGCACTCACATCATTTTTATACAAGGGAAGCATGTTTCCACTTTCCACCCAGGTAACGGATAGTAAAACAGATAGACCGAAACAGCCAGTCAATCGTCATTGCAACCCATATTCCAAATACTCCCCATTTTAAATACGAGCCTAAAATATAACTGAATCCAATTCTAAACGTCCACATGGAGACGATCGCCAGTATCATCGTGTATTTTACATCGGCTGCCGCACGCAGAGTATTTGCAAGTGAGAAAGACAACGGCCAGATAGTTACAACACAGCAACTATGATAAATCAAAATTCTTCTTGCATATTCACTGGCTTCCGCTGATAATCCATAAACTTTTATAATGAATGGAAGCAGAAGCACCACCAAAATATTCATTAAAATTAAACAGAGGTACGTCAGCTTCATTAATTTTTTCGTATAATAGTTTACCTGCTCAAAATCTCCTGCTCCAACACATTGAGCCGATACTGTAAGCATCGCAAATCCAATTGACATTCCAGGCAGTACCGCAAACATTGCAATATTATTGGATACTGCATTTGCTGCAATCGAAGCGGTTCCAAAACTTGTCACCAGACTAAGCACCAGGATTTTTCCAAGCTGAAACATACTGTTTTCCAGACCATTTGGAATTCCAATATACAAAATCTTCTTTAAAAGATTCCAGTCTGTCCGAAATGAAAATGGATGAAAGATATGAATCTGACGACTCTGATTATTTAACAGAACCAATATAATCACTGCCGCTACACATCTTGATACTAAAGTCGGAATTGCAACCCCTTCGATTCCTCTGTGACATCCATAAATTAAAATGGCATTTCCTCCAAGATTAACTCCATTCATAATCAATGAAGTAATCATGGCAATGGTTGAATTTCCCATAGAACGGAAAATTGCCGCACCCGCATTGTATAACGCAATCATTGGAATTGATGCAAACACAATCAAAAGATAAATATTACAGTTATACATAACATCTGCATCGATTTTTCCAAAAATGCCATGCAGGATTACATTTCTTCCAAGATACCCCAAAGCCATAACCACAACAGATGCTTTCACCGTAAATAACAATAACTGATTTGTCGCTTTACACGCATCAGCCTCTTTCTGTTTTCCGATAAACTGACCGGCAATTACCGCACCACCTGTAGCTAATGCCGTAAAAATGTTAATAATCAACACCATCACCGTATCAATCAACGAAACTCCCGATACGGCTGCTTCCCCTACACTTGCCACCATGATGGAATCTGCCAGCCCTACAAATGCCTGCAGAAACTGGTCAATAATCAATGGCACAATCAGCTTTTTCAAATCCCCATTTGAAAAAAATCGCTTCATTTCTTTACTCATCCTCCATACTATTTTGTATATTTTAAGATGAGTTCATTATACTCTTGCAATAAAAAAAATGAAAGAGTTGGAACGTTCCAGACTCTTTTATTATCTATAAACACTGCAAAATCAACCATACATTTTCAAAATTTCGCATCTTTAAATCCTGCTTTTTTATCCAAAAATAAAGGTTTCCTTGATCTCCCCATCTGTATTCACCATCGTATCCATCTATTGTTCCCACCTGAAATAAAAGCATCCAATCCTTACTTTTTTCCCAAATTTCCTCTCTTTCCTGCTCCGGCACATCCTGCCAGCCTCTGCCTAGATAATATCCCCTTGTAACTCCTTCACATTCTTCTTCCATTCGATCCTGTAAGACATCCGGATTTCCTAACAATTTTATCCTTCTGTATGCCCATTCGTAATAATATTCCATTCCCTCCTCAAATATCGGAACTCCACAGGATTGCAGACATTCATCATAGTCGTCTAAATCATCACACACAATTCCCTCTGTTTTTTTTAATTTTTCTAAATCCGGAAGTAGCTGTTCATATACCGGCAGGCTTTCTTCGTTTTTTATCCTTACAATTTTCATTTCCGAAATGATTGCATCTTTCTCTAATTCTGCCGGAAAATCCATTGTTTCAAGTTCATTTTCATCCGGAAAATAATAAACCTTCGCACAGCCTTTATTTGCTGGATCATATCCCCAATCCATCGAACGCATTTCATAAAAGAAACTAAGAATTCCTTGTTTCGGCAATAATTCTTCTTTATCATAAGGTGCAACATCCTTTAAATTAATCTGTATAATAAATGATAAGGGTCTTTCTTTCCGGATATCTTCAAAATCTTTCCCTTCATAAACTGGCCATTCAAAATCTTTTGGAACATCTGGCTTTCCTCCGATTTTAGACGCTCTTTTTGCAGCACCACTTTTTAGAATGTAATTGATTACTATTTCTGTTTTCTCATTTTGTTTTATCAACTCACAAATCCTGTTTTTTTCTGCCTGATTCATCTTATTTCCCCCAACTTTTTATTTTTATGCTCTTATCTTACCATTCTTTTCCTTCTCTGCAAAGAACTATCTTTTTTTCTTCCAAAACAAAAAAAGAAAGCCAGATTTCCCGGCTTTCTTAATTTTTACAATATAATCGGCAGCAGCGATCTTACTCTCTTTCTATTGCTTATTCATTACTGATTCATTATTTATTATTTCATTCTATGTTTTATTCTTTTTCCAACAATCACCGCTCCAATTCCCACACAGCCACTTATTCCAAACAGAGCAAGCCAAAATTCTATTCTGCTGTTATCTCCTGTCTGTGCATTTTTAGCAGTTGTACTCTTATTCGCATTACTTGTTGCTGTTTTATTTGCATTATTTGTTGCTGCTTTATTTGCTGTCTTGTTTGAGTTGTTTGCTGTTGCCTTATTTGCATTATTCGTCGTTGTCTTTGTAGATGAGGTCTGTTTTTTCTCTAGTGAAGCAATGGCATCTTCTATTGCTTTTGCCATCTTATCAACTTCTTCCTGCTCGGTGATATTTTTTCCTCGAACAACTGCTTTTACTGCTTTTTCTACTCCAGTAAAGTCTTTATAGTCTGTTTTTTTCAATGAATTTGCTTTTTTAACTGCTTCATCTACTTTTGTATAATCTGCATCTTTATATTCCAGAGCGCTAATTGCATCTTCTATTGCTTTTGCCATCTTATCGACTTCTTCCTGCTCTGTAATATTTTTGCCTCGAACAACCGCCTGAACTGCTTTTTCTACTCCGCTAAAATCTTTATAATTTTCTTTTTTCAGCGCATTTGCCTTTTCAATTGCTTCATCTACTTTTGTATAATCTGCATCTTTATAAGTCAATGTCAGCGTCTGGGTATGCGTAGCAATATCTGCAGTAACCGTAATTTCACCGCTAAAAGGATTACAATTATCCGCAGTTATTTCAACCGAATAAGTTCCTGCTTCTAATTCAGCCAAACCTGAAGACACTTCTTCTCCATTTACTTTAAGAACCACATTTGTCAATTCTGCCGGCACTACAGCAAAGGAAACTTCATACTTAGGTTTTGGCAGAACCGGAGTCTTTTCAGAAACATAATTATAATTTCCGCCACCTGCCACAATTTCTTTATAAAATGCTTCTGTTCTCATAGAATCAAATGGTTTCGCTGTACCTGCTGCCGCATTTTTTCCGCACGCCAAAACATTTTCTTTCTCTGTATAATAATTATTCGTGAAAATACCTGTACCTGAAACTACTCCACCAATGCCACCAAACCGGCTATATGGAACAGTCGTTGCCGTATACTGTGACAAATCAATATTTCCGGCGAAATAACAGTGGCTGACTGTCGTTTCATTTCCCACTGTTCCTACAATTCCTCCAACATCCGTAATCCCTTTTCCGAGTGGGGTTAATATTCCTGTTGAATAGCAGTTTAAAATCTTAGAAGTTCCACTAGTCTGTCCGACAATTCCACCACCATGACTTGCTGCCAGTATCATATTTCCAGTATTTACACAATAACTTACTTCTGTATCTCCAGCAGCATATCCTAAAATTCCGCCTGCATAAATACTTCCCATGTCACCTGTTATCGTAATATTTCCTTTATTTTCGCAGTAATTTATCTTTGTATTTTCTGCGTATCCACACATTCCGATAAATCCATAAATATATTTCCCATTATTCTGAAATCCAACTTCTGACACACAGTCAAAAATAGAAGCATTCTCTGCGTATCCTGCAATTGTTCCAAAAAAGGTATATTCACTGTCGTCTGCTGTAACATTAACGTTTCCTTTTACTGTCAGACTTGAAATTTCCGCCTTTTCAACGTATCCAAAAAAACCTCCAACTGCTCCTTTTCCATAACTGGAAGAAAAATCCAGATTTGAAATCACATGTCCATTCCCATAAAATTTACCACTGAAACAGTGTTCAATATCTCCGGAAGCATTAGCTTGTCCTATCGGTGTCCACTCCACACCCGATAAATCCAAATCTGCATCAAGCACTACGACTGCATCTGTTTTTTCATCATAATCACCTGCATTGACTGCTTTTGCAAATTTCAGCAATTCATCCACAGAAGTAATTACTGTTTTACTACCCTGTTCTTCTCCTTCTGCCCATACCGACTCTGGCAGTAATAACAAGCACATTGCCAGCACCAGAAACAGTCCTGTAATCTTTCTTTTCATACGCACCTCCGCTTTTCCATTTGTCAGCTTATTCCACTCTATCTGACCAAATCATATTATTTATAATTTATATCATACCTTTTTTTCTGACAAATAGCAATCTATTCGAAGATGTTTTGAAATTTTTCATTCCACACTGTGTGTCCCGGGAGGATGTCTCTACACCAGACTATTCTTCCATTCTTCATGTAACTTTTTTACAGAAGTCATAATATAAGTTGGACCAGGTTCATAATTGTCTGCTTCTTCCTTTGTTGCTTCACCTGATAATACCAAAACAGTTTCAACTCCGGCATTATAACCACATAAAATATCTGTATAAAGACGGTCTCCAACAATTACCGTCTCTTCTTTGCGATAATGATTTCTTTGCAATGCCAGTTCAACGATAGCTGTTTCTGGTTTTCCAATGAAATATGGTGTTTGCTTCACTGCGTGTGCAAGCATTTCACAAATTGCTCCACAATCCGGTACAAATCCAAATTCAATCGGGCATACATAATCCGGATTCGTTGCAAGATAGTCTACTTTTTTTGTGCTCAATAATTTACAAGTATCCAATAACTTTTCATAGGTCAGCTGATTATCATAAGAAACTACAACACAGGTAATTTCCTCTTCCTCACAGTCTGTTGTTACACGAATTTTATTTTTCTTTAGTTCCTGAATAAAAGACTTTGTTCCCAACACATAAATCAATTCATTTGCATGGTGTTTTTTCAAATAATCAATTGTCGCATAAGATGCTGTTAAAAAATTTGTGTAATTGGCAGATATTCCAAGTCCCTGAAAAAAATAAATATAATCATCTATACTTTTCGTTGCATTATTTGTAATAAAAACATACTGCCCGCCGTTTGCTTTAATATCTTTCAGAAATTCTCTTGTTCCATGAATGAGTTGATTCCCTTTGCAGACTGTACCATCTATATCCAGCAAAAATAACTTCTTATTTCCCAGCATGATTTTGATTCTCGCTTTGTTCTCTTATTTTTACTGCAACATCAGGATAATTCGTAATAACTGCGGTGACTCCTGTTTCTATCAGCCATTTCATATCCTCTGTATCATTTACCGTCCAGACACGGACATTAAGACCGCTCTTTATATATTCATTCAAAAAATCTGCCATTTTCATATGATATACTGCCGGATGAAGACCATCTACCTCTGTGTTTTTAGCATAATCTGTCACATTCCAAATAACATCACTGTACAAATAAGCGGTTTCAGCATCCGGAACAATCTGTTTTATCTTCTGTATACTATAATGATTAAAAGAAGAATAAATCACTCTCTGTTCCATACCACACTTTTGTACAATCCGGGCAACTTTCTGTTCTATTTCCGGATACCAGTAAATGCCTGTTTTCAACTCAATATTTACCCAAATACCGGATGCTTTTACAGCATTCAGTACTTCTTCTAACGTTGGAATTTTTGATGATGGATAAGCCGGAAACCGTTTCTCCATTACTGTCAGTTTCTTTAATTCTTTTAACGTATAATCTTTGACATATCCTGTTTTCGATGTCACTCTGTCAATGGTTTCATCATGAATCACGACCGGAACCCCATCACGGGTAAGCTGAACATCAAGTTCTATTCCGTCCACTTTTTGTGAAACTGCAAGTACAAACGCTTCCAGTGTATTTTCCGGAGCATATCCGCTTGCTCCCCTATGTGCAAAGATTTTTGTTTTGTCCAATTTTATTCCCTCTTTTTTAGTTATTTACAGTATTATAATCTGTAATTGCCTTATTAATCGAATCTGACATTTTTTGTACTGCTGTATCTACATCTTCTTTTCCGTTTAACATACTTTCAATCTCAGACTCAACAGTTGCTCTTGCTTCCGGAAAAACACTCAACAGAGCTCCGCAATATTCCGGAGAAGAATCATGCAGCTGGTCAATCGCTGTCTGGAACTGTGGATACTGTGCGATATTATCTTTAAATACCTGCTCATCATGCGCTTTTGTTGTGACTGGGAAGTACCCTGTCTCAGCATTCCAATATGCCTGTGATGCCGGCGAAATTAAAAATTTCACAAATTCCCAGGTTGCACGGAGTTTTTTAGGATCATTATTATTTAATGCCCAAAGAGAAGCCCCGCCAATAGAAACCCCACCTTCATCACTTGAAGATACTTTCGGGAAATATGCAGTTCCAACTTCGAATTTTCCATTTACATCTTGAAGAATCTGTTTTAAGGAAGCAGTAGACCCCAGTGTAATTGCGGATTTTCCTGATGAGAAATCTGCAAGACCTGCATCTCCGCCTTTTCCGACAACTGGTGCATATCCATCCTGATTAAGCTTCTGCCATGCTGTTAAGATATTTTTTGCAGCTCCATTCTGATCAAAATCAACCGCTGTTGCAGCTTCTTCTCGTCCATTTCCATTATTGGCATAATCCAGACCCTGTTCTCCAATCAGCTGTTCAAAGAACCAACCATAAATACCAAGAGACATAACTTCGCCAGCTCCTCCTTTATTCAGTAGCTGGTCTCCAATCTGGTCAATTGCCTCAAGACTGTCCGAAATTTCTGTGATACCCGCTTTCTCAAACATATCTTTATTATAATACATAATTGGTGTTGATGAGTTAAAAGGCATAGAATACAATTTATTATCAATCGTATAATAAGCAGCAAGATTTGGTTCAATTTCTGACACATCATACTGGTCTGCATCAACCATTTCCTGCATCGGAACAATCCAGCCTGACTCCATCATAAATCTGGTACCAATTTCATAGACCTGTACCAAATCAGCTCCCATATTTCCAATCTGAGCACTCTTTAATTTATTCAGAGAATCATCATATTCTCCCTGATACTGTGCTTCTACAGTGATACCGTATTTATTTTCATCATTAAATTTCTTTACAAGCGTATCAATAGCCTGTCCATTTACACCGCCCATAGAATGCCAGAATGTAATGGTCGTTCCGTCTACATCCTCTGCATCTGCCATTTCTACTGCTTCACTGTCATTGGTCACATCAGATAATTCTCCCTGATTAACCGAAGTTTTCCCATTTCCGCAACCTGCAAGCATTCCGACAGTCATCGCTGCCACAAGTAATAATGAAACTGTTTTTTTCTTCATAATCTTTCTCCTAATTAATTAAATATAGTAAATACAAATTTGTTATTAACCTTTTACCGCCCCAGAGAACATTCCCTTAATCAGCTGTTTCTGCCCAATAATGAAAATCGATATGGATGGAATTATAATCATTACCACTCCCGCAATCATCAAAGTAATAGACTGTGAATCTACACTGTCAAGCATACTGATACCAATCTGTACGGTTCTCATATTATTTGAACCTGTAACCAAAAGTGGCCACATATACATATTCCATGCATTGATAAATGTGTAAACAGCCATAGCACCGATTGCCGATTTCGTTAATGGAAGCAAAATTTTTACAATGAATTTTAGATTACTGCATCCATCCAGTTTTGCAGACTCGTAAAGCGACATTGGAAATGTCATGTAGAACTGACGGAATAAAAAAATTCCCATTGCAGATGTCAGATACGGAATAATCAAAACTGCATGTGTATCTAAAATTCCCCAGCTTCCAACCGTCAGATAATTAGAAATAATCGTTGCTTCTCCCGGAACCATCATGGTTGCCATAACAATTGCGAAAAAAATACCTTTTCCCTTAAATTCCAGAAAAGAAAATGCGAATGCCGCAAGGGAACATGAAATAATCTGTCCAATCGTAATACAACCTGCCATTATAAAAGAATTTAGAATAAATTTCAGTAACGGCACTGTTGTAAATGCATCTTTAAAATTCTGAAGTGTCGGATGCTTTGGAAAAAGATTTAATTCCGTTGTAAACAATTCATTAGATGGCATTAACGCAATACTAACTGCATACAACAGCGGAAGCAGTATCACAACTGCAAATACAACATTTGCAGCAAGTCTGAGTGCTGTTTTACTTCTTCTTTTTGCCAGTGCTTTGACATTCATTTTATTTTTCAGTTCCAGAAGCTCGCTTCTGGAATAGTGTCCCTCCATGGGAACTGTCATACTGTTTGACTGACTCATTAGTAATTGACTCCTTTCTTTTCAATTCGAAACATCACCAATGTCACAAGCATAATAATAATAAATAAAATAACAGACTGTGCGGATGCACTTCCAAACCGATAATTAAAAAATGCATCCCGATAAATAGAATATACGATTACATTTGTTGACTCATTCGGACCGCCTTCTGTCAAAATCTTAATCTGACCAAATGACTGGAATGCCTGAATAATATTTACAACTACTGTGTAAAACATGATTGGAGATAAACCTGGAAGCGTTAATCCAAAAAATTGCTGGATTCCACTTGCCCCATCTACCGACGCTCTCTCATAAATTGTCTCATCTATATTTCCAAGTCCTGCTGAAAAATAAAGAAAATTGATTCCACTATTCAGCCATGCTGTAAGAATAGCCACACAATATAATGCGGTATGCGGGTCATTTAACCAGTTAATATCCAAGCCCAAAAGTTTATTTACAATTCCAACAGATGGATGAAGCATAATCTGGAAAATCATTGCTGCTGAGCTTGAAGCAATTGCCATTGGAAGAGCATAGGCTGTACTAAACACCCGAATTCCGGGAAATGCTTTATTACATAAAACTGCCGCAACCAATCCAAGAAACATTCCACCAAAAACAACAATCACTACAAAAATCAGCGTAACCCTTAAACTGTTTCTAAAAGACTCTGAGCTTAGAAGATCCATATAATTCTGAAGCCCCACAAAGATTTTTGCCTGCCCCATTTTATTTGTCATAAAAAGACTTAAATAAACAGTTTTTATAAATGGATAGAACAAAAATACAGCAAATATCAGAAGACTTGGCACCAAATACAAATATGGCGTAATTTTAAAAGTATTTTCTTTTCTCATCTTATCATCTTCTCCTATAAAGAATATTTTCTTCTGTATCGATATCAAAAATATGTATTTTTTCCATGTCAAAATACAAATCTATCTCTTCCCATACTTTCGTCCGATTGGACGGCTCTAACCGAACTGCACAGGTTCTATCCTGTTCTTCAAAATAAAGCATAATTTCTGCGCCAAGCATTTCTCTGTTAATAACAGTTTCTTTTATTCCAATGCTGTTCTTTAACAATCCTTTTTTCTCAGCTTCTTCACGGGCATAAATATCTTCAGAACGAATTCCCAAAATCACACGGTTTCCCATATAATTTCTCCGTAGTATTTCTTCGTTTTGCCCAGTCGGATATACTTTTTTTACAAAACCTTTAGTACCAAAAAATAATACGGTTTTACCAAGTTCCTCTGCAACTTCACACTCAATAAAATTCATAGACGGTGAACCTACAAATCCTGCCACAAATTTATTTACCGGATGATTATAAATATTTTTTGGTGTATCCACCTGCTGAATCATTCCGTCTTTCATAACAACAATCTTCGTCCCCAGTGTCATCGCTTCTGTCTGGTCATGAGTGACATAAATAATTGTTGTATGTAATTGTTTATGTAATTTTTGTAACTCAACACGCATCTGAGTTCGTAATTTTGCATCCAGATTAGAAAGTGGCTCATCCATAAGAAATGCTTTTGGCTGTCGAACAATCGCTGCTCCAATTGCAACCCTCTGCTTTTGCCCGCCAGACAATGCAGTTGGCTTTCTATCTAATAAAGATTCAATTTCCAAAATCTTTGCTACTTTTCTTACTCTCTCATCAATTTCTTTTTTTGATACTTTACGTATTTTAAGTGCATAAGCAATATTTCCGTAAACTGTCATATTAGGATACAATGCATAATTTTGAAATACCATCGACATTTCTCTTTCTTTTGGCTCCAAATAGTTGCAAATTTCTCCATCAACCCAAAGTTCTCCATCTGTAATTTCTTCTAATCCTGCAATCAATCTCAACGTAGTGGACTTTCCACAACCAGAAGGACCCACGAAAATCACAAATTCTTTATCATGAATATCCAGATTAAAATCTTTTACACCATACTGTTTCGAGTTAAATTGCTTACAGACATTTCGCAGTGCAATTTCTGCCATTTTTTCCTCCTTCATGATTTTATTCGATTTTTTGACCATAACCATGCTATATTCTATCATTTTTCTTTTTTTAAACTATCATCTTCCTGATAAGAACCTGTTAAATGTTCGTAAAAAAAGAGAGGATACGCTCTCCTCTCTCTTCCCAATTTTTTTATTTCTTCTACATTTCTCCAATTTTCTCTTTCCATATTTCAACCAGTCTTTCCACCGAATATGCTGCATTTGCCGGACTGGTTGATGGAAGTACTTCCGCTTCAATCCCAAGCTCTTTCTGCTGGTATTTCTGAAAATATGTTCCGGAAGTTTTTCCATTACAGAAAATTCGTTTTACATTACTATCTTTTACAATTGCTTTTAAATCCGTCGGGACTACATTTTTAATACTGCTGTCACTGGACCCAATAATATCACAACTATAAATAGTATCCCAAAGTGCTACATGATGCCGATATAACATTGCTTTCTTTTCCTCGATATTCTTTGGCACCGGTTCATTTAACACTGCTGCGATTACTTTCCAAAAACGATTCTGCGGATGCCCATAAAAAAACATCTGCTCTCTCGATTTTACAGACGGGAGGCTTCCTAGTATCAAAACTTCTGATTCTTTATTATAAAGTGCCGGAAATGGATGTGTTACATGAGTATATTCCTTTGTTACTGCTGCTTTTTTAACCATCTTTCTGTCTCCTCTTCTACTTTTGTCCTTCTTTTTCATGCATTAAAAGATATTTCTCCCTCGTTGCAATTCCACCACGAATATGCCGTTCCGATTTATTCCTGTCCAATACCCGGCGTACTTCTAATCCCAAAGTAGGATTAATCTGAATCAGACGCTCGGTACAGTCTTTATGCACCGTACTTTTGCTGATTCCAAATTTCTTTGCGGCCTGACGCACAGTTCCTTTGTTTTCAATAATATAGCATGCAATTTCCACTGCCCGTTCTTCGATATAATCTTTCAACGGATAAGCCTCCGAAGACGCTGTTTTTACAGTGTATGCCCTGGATTTACAGGGTATTCTCCAAACTCTATTGTATTATTTTCCTATTTTCCCTGTTCCGGATTAGCACCCGTTTTTCCATTTTCCTGTTCTGTCTGTGTATCCAGCATCATTTTAATAATTTCTTTATCCGTCTGATGCATTCCGACTTTTCCGATGTATCCCACACAGCTGATTGTTTCTTCTGTATCCTCTTTAACAATTCCGGTATATGCTTTATATGCCTTATGATTCATTGCAAGATAATGTGCCATCATTCCCGCGTCTATACTGGATGCAATTTTTGCTGCACAGGAGATTTTTGCACCATCACAGATAATTCCCGGAATATTTGCCAATGTATTGTCAATCGTCGCCTTAATCTGCGCAACGCTTCCTCCACATAAATAAGTGATTGCGGCAGCCGATGCACAAGAAGCGGAAACCGCGCCACAAAATGCAGACAATTTTCCAATAAACATTTTTTGGTACGTGGTTAAAAGACCTGAAAAAACCAATGCCCGATACAATTCATCATTTCTGTAATTTTTTTCTCTTGCATACACGATTACGGGAACAGAGGATGCAATTCCCTGATTTCCACTCCCTGAATTAATAATAACCGGCATATCACAGCCACTCATCCTTGCCTCTGAAGCGGCTGCAGCATAGGCTTTCATACGAGTCACTACTCCGTCTGCATAACTCTCACGCAGCACTCTTCCAATTCCAAGACCATAATCTCCGGAAATCCCCTCATAAGCAATATCCATATTATATCGAATCTGTCGTTCAATCATCGGACGTACTAAATTCAATGGCACTTCATCTGCAAACTGTTTGATATTTTCCAAAGTGAGCACGGAACGGTCTGTCAGACCACCTCCGGTTGCTTCATTCTCATCACCGATAAAAATCGTTTCTCCATTTTTTTCTATTTTTGCAATATTCGTATGTGAATAACGGATTTCAACCATTGCTGAATCTGCTCCTGCTGACACTTCAACCATAAAATGCAATGGAATATCCGAATCCAGAAATTCAACTTCACAACATTTTTGTTCCAGCAATTTTTTCGTCTGCGCTCTCTGTTCCTCCGTTACCTTTTCTAAAACTTCCATTTTATTTTCTGAGTGACCTGCAATAGCTCCTAAAATACAGGCTGTTTCGATTCCTGTCATTCCTCCTGAATTTGGAATCGTTACACAACGCACATTTTTAATCATATTTCCCGAACATTTTGCCACAATATATTCTGGTTCACATCCTAATATTTCTCTCGCTTTTGCAGAAGCATAAGCCAGTGCAATCGGCTCTGTGCACCCCATCGCCGGTACTAACTCTTCCTGCAAAATCGCTAAATATTTTTCCTGTAAGTTACTGTTCATTGACGATTTCCCCATCTTTCTACATTTTTTTCTATTGTAACATGATAAGATACCAAGGTCAAAATGTCTGATGGGGATAAACCACCTTTTGACTTTGGTATCTTAAGTAAAGCGGATATTCGCCTGACTATCATCTTCTTTTTTATTCTCCGCTCCGTATCCGTTCCACAACACTTATACGGCACATTTTTTCACATGCCAGATACGGTATAAAAAGCACAATCAAAAGCAAAAACGGTATACAGATCAGAATTGGAAGTACAGTAAATTTCCATGTAAAAAAGAAAAATCCGGATGTATAGCTTTTTATTAAAGTCATACTTAAAATACTTCCCGCAAGAACTGCTACTATACTTGTAAAAAGCGCATAATATCCGCCTTCCCACATCAACATCTCTCTTAATTGTTTTCTGGTCATTCCCACTGATTCAAGCATGGCAAATTCCTGTTTCCTTGATAAAATTCCAGTCAAAATCGTATTTACAAAATTTAAAATTCCAATCAGTGCCAACACAAAACTTAAAAATCCACCAACGATTGCAACCATATTTTGAAGTGTCGCAAATTCTGCCTCCATTGTTGATTTTGAAGTATAAGTTAAATCATCATTTATATTCGTACAATAATTTTCCAGCCAGCTCTCTATCTGTTTTTCATCTTTTTTTGATACATTAAATAATGTTTTCATCGGCTGTCTGCCCTCAAAGTAATTTAAAAATTCTGAAGACGGAAGAATATAATTTATCTCAAGTGAAAAAT
>JAIIAN010000164.1 GCA_022717655.1 Bacillota bacterium
CCTCTGAAGAGGGCAGGCTGGCAGTCAATGGAATGAGCTATCAGGATAGAAGTGCAAAAAATGCGAATAGTGCGATGATTGTCAGTGTAAATCCGAATGATTTTTGCTCTCAGGATGCACTTGCTGGTGTTGCTTTTCAAAGAGATTTAGAAGAAAAAGCCTATCAATTAGGAAAGGGAAAAGTGCCGGTTCAGCTCTTTGGTGATTTTATGAATCATAGAAAAAGCAGTGGATTTGGCAGTATTGACACTTGTATGAAGGGGGCTTATGAATTTGCAGACCTAAATGAATTACTTCCAGAATTTTTAAGCCGTCCAATGAAAGAAAGTATTTCTTATTTTGGGCGGATTATCTCTGGGTTTTCAAGGGAAGATGCTATATTATCAGGAATTGAAAGTCGAACATCTTCTCCTGTAAGGATTGTGAGAAAAGAAGACTTTCAGAGTAATGTTGAGGGAGTCTATCCTTGTGGAGAGGGTGCAGGATATGCTGGTGGCATTACATCGGCAGCGATGGATGGATTAAAAGTAGCAGAGGCAATTGTGAAAAATACAATAAATTTTTGAGATTCCATATACATCGTTTTTAATCTGTGATAAAATAAAGTTTGCTGAATTGATACCCTGTATCTGGCTGAAGAGAGTATATGGTATCTTATGTACAATGCAAGAAAAATGAAAGAAATTCCCGAAGAAAACCGGCCGTATGAGAAATGTCTCAAATTTGGGGTCGAAGCACTGACGGATGAGGAACTGCTGGCAATTTTACTGCGCAGTGGTTCAAAGGAACATTCTGCATTAGAACTTGCATATCAAGTCCTGCATTTATCAAAAGAAAATCAAGGACTGCAAAGTATTTATCATTTAAGCATACAGCAGTTGAAAAGTGTTCACGGAATTGGCACAGTAAAAGCCATTCAATTAAAGTGTATGGGAGAGATTTCTAAAAGAATTGCGGTAACTGTTTCAGCAAAAGGAATCTCGTTTGACTGTCCAGCTTCGATTGCAAAATATTATATGGAACAACTGCGTCATGAAGAACAAGAGCATTTGCTTTGTATGATGCTTGACTGCAAGAATCATCGTCTTGGAGAAGAGCTTATTTTTAAGGGAACGGTAAATGCGTCTTATGTCAGTCCAAGAGAAATCTTTTTAAGTGCAATGTCGTATCATGCAGTCGGGATTTTGCTGGTGCATAATCATCCAAGCGGAGACCCGTCTCCAAGTCAGGCAGATATCCAAGTTACAAAAAAAATACAGACAGCTGGAGCTCTGCTTGATATACCTCTGATAGACCATATTATTATAGGGGATTGTCAGTATATCAGTTTCCGAGAAAGGGGACTTATCGAAACATAAAAAAGGGGAGCAGAACATGCCACTTTACAAAACATTTGGTGTAGATTTAGGAACCAGTATGATTAAAATCTATTCTGCACAGAATGATTCAATTCTAAAAGAAAAGAATATGATTGCAATTCGCAATGAAAATCAAATTCTGGCTTCCGGCAATGAAGCATATAAAATCTACGAGAAAAACCCATCGAATGTATCCGTTATTGAACCTATGGCTTATGGAAAAATTGCAGATATCAACCGTACAGAAATCGTCCTGCAGTCTTTGCTGAAAAAGGCAGGCGCACAGGAACTGTTTGGAAATGCAGTCTATCTTGCAGTGCCTACAGATTTGTCAGAAATCGAAAAGAGAGCTTATTATACAATCGGAAATTCCAAGAGAAAAAATAAAGTTTATATGATTGAAAAGCCGATTGCAGATGCGGTGTCTCTGGGACTTCCGATTAATCATACAAGCGGAAGTATGATTGTAAATATCGGTGCACAAAGTACTGAAATTTCAATTATCGAAAAAGGAAGAGTTGTCATCAGTAAAATGGTTGAAGTTGGAGGAAAACAACTAAATGAGGCCATTATCAGTATGGTAAGAAGAAACTGCAATTTAAATATTGGAGAACGTTCGGCTGCCAGACTGAAGCTGTCACTTTCTTATCTGAAAGATGACCCGCAGGAAGCAAGAAAAGTAGTGGGAGTGGACTGGATTACGGGTCTGCCACAGGCGGGAGTGATTACTTCGGATATGGTAAATGAAGCGATTGAAGAACCGTTTTTGAAAATCTGTGAAGAAATCAGATTCTTTTTAGACCGTATTCCTCCACAAATCTATTCAAACATAGCAGATGAGGGTGTATTTTTAATTGGTGGAACGACAAAAATTCCAGGAGTTGGCTGGTTTATCAGTCAGGAAGTAAGAATACGAGTTCGTCTTTCTAAGTTTTATGATTTATGCACAATATGCGGAATTAAAGAAATTATAGGGAACAAAACACTCTGGAAATGGGTAAAATAGGAACTGAGGTTGTACAATGAAAAAAAAGCGCAATTGGAATTTGAAAAGTAAACACATTCTCGTAATTATGGTTGTTGTCTGTGTTGGACTGATGCTGCTTACATTTGCGGCAAAGTTTCCGGCACAGCCAGTGCGAACAACAGCGGGTTATGCAATTGTACCTTTTCAAAATGGATTGAATAAGGTAGGAAATGCTTTGGATGGATTTACAGAAGGATTCCGAAGCAAGAAAAAACTGATTGAAGAGAATAAAGCATTACAAAGTAAGGTAGATGACCTTACCGCAGAAAACAGCAGACTGACACAAAATGTAAGTGAGCTTGCAAGACTGCAGGAACTGTATCAGTTAGACCAGCAGTATAATGAATATGATAAGATTGCTGCAGAAGTAATCGCAAAAAATTCAGGAAACTGGTACTCCACGTTTACCATTAACCGTGGAAGCGAAGATGGAATTTTAGTGGACCAGAATGTAATTGCAGGAAGTGGTCTGGTAGGAATTGTAACGGAAGTCGGAGCACACTGGGCTACCGTCCGCTCGATTATTGATGATTCGAGCAATGTAAGTGCAATGACAGTAAGCACGTCTGCAAATTGTGTTGTGTGTGGTGATTTGAGACTGATGGATGAAGGCAAACTACAGTTTATTCATTTAAAAGATGATGAAGATAAAATTCAGGAAGGCGAAAAAATCGTAACATCTGCAGTCAGTGATAAATTCCTGAAAGGAATTCTGATTGGTTATGTCAGTGAAATTGAAGAAGACCCAAATAATTTAACAAAAACCGGAACATTAACGCCGGCGGTGGACTTTGAACATTTACAGGAAGTACTGGTAATTAAAGAGTTAAAACAGCAGAAGGAGGAAGATAAATGAGAATACGCAGAAAACTAGTTCTGTTTCTTCTGCTTCTGATTTGTTTTATTTTTCAGGGAACATTATTGAGAGTCATTGCAATCGGCTCAATTTCTCCCAATTTGATTCTGATTTTTGTAGTTTCTTTTGGATTTATGAGAGGGAAAAAATCCGGAATCTGGACGGGATTTATCTGTGGACTGTGTTGTGATTTGCTTGGAGATGGAATCCTTGGTTATTACGCACTCATTTATTTATTCATCGGATTTGGAGCCGGCTGCTGCTGTAAGCTCTTTTACGATGATGAACTTCGAGTACCGGTGCTTATCGTTGCAGTCTGTGACCTGGTTTATGGAGGACTGGTATATGTACTGGGATTTCTGCTTCATGGACGAATCCAGTTCTTTTACTATTTTTCCCGAATGATGGTACCGGAAATGATTTATACAGTACTGTTAACTGCAATTTTGTATAAAGTCTTTTTAAAGATAAATAAGAAGCTGACAGAGCTGGAGATGAAGGAGCGAGATTCCATTTGGTTAAGAAAATAAAAAAAATACTTAGTAAATTATGCATAAAAAGAACAACGGTATTATTTATTGTTTTTGCAGTAATGTTTTTTATTTTACTGCAGCGTCTGTTCACTCTTCAGATTATTAAGGGTGAAGAATATGCGACAAATTTTAATCTGACAACAACAAAGACAAGAACAATTAAGAGTACAAGAGGAAATATCCGTGACCGAAACGGTGAACTGCTTGCACATAATCAGCTGGCCTATTCTATTATTATAGAGGATAATGGAACGTATGATTCCACCCGTGAGAAAAATCTTACGTTGAATCATGTGGCTTATGAAATTTTAAAGATTCTGGAAGAAAATGGAGAATCTGTAGATGTTACTTTCCATATCACATTAGATGAAAATGGAGAGTATGCATTTGATACTACAGACTTTACCTTAGACCGTTTTAAGGCGGATGTTTATGGACAGGCTAAGATTGATGACCTTTCTAAAAAAGAAAAAAAGGCATCGGCATCCAAGATGATAGAAGATTTGTCTCAGGCAGACCGTTATGGACTTGTAAATAAAAAGAATCCATATACAAAAGAAGAATTAAAAGAGTATGGACTGCCGGAAAGTTTTACAAAAGAAGAGACTTTGGATATCATTAAAATCCGTTATGCACTTGCTGCAAACAGTTTCCAGAAATACATGCCGGCAACAGTTGCGACAAATGTAAGTGAAACAACGATGGCAGCAATTATGGAGAAAAAGGACCAGCTTCAGGGCGTGGATATTCAGGAAGATTCCATTCGAGTTTATGAGGACAGTGAGGCATTTGCACCGGTTATTGGTTATACTGGAAAGGCTTCATCCGAAGAATTAGATGAACTTAAGAAAGAAAATCCGAATTATTCTTCTGACGCAGTAATTGGTAAAACCGGTATGGAACAATACATGGAATTACAATTACAGGGAACAGATGGAGAAGAAAAATTAAGTGTAGATAATCTCGGAAAAGTATTAAAGATTGATGAGGCTTCTAAGAAAGAACCGGTATCTGGAAATGATGTCTATCTTACGATTGATAAAAATCTTCAAAAAGCGGCTTATCAGATTTTGGAACAGAAAATTGCAGGTATCCTGGCAAGTAATATTGTAGCCGGAAAGACATTTGATAAAACGGGGCTGGATTCAAGTGAAATCCGGATTCCGATTTATGACGTCTATAATGCATTGATTGAAAACAGTGTGATTGATATCAGTCATTTTAAGGAAGAGGATGCTTCTGAAACGGAGAAAGCGATTTACAGTGTATTTACACAAAAGCAGAGTGAAGTGTTTGACTCTGTAAAAGCAGAACTCACCGCTTCTAATTCGGAAGCATTTGATAAACTGCCACAGGAGATGCAGGATTATCAAAGCTATATTGTAAATGATTTCCTGATTAATAAAAAAGGAATCCTGTCATTAGATGCAATCGATGCTTCGGATGCAAATTATATTGCATGGAGTAAAGACCACTCTATCAGCTTAAAAGAATTCCTTACTTATGCAGTCAGCCAGAACTGGATTGATATTTCACAATTTTACGCAGAAGAAGAATATTTAGATTCCACTGAAGTATATGATGCACTGTCCGATTATCTGACAGAGTCTTTAACAACAGATAGTGGATTTTCAAAAATTATCTACAAATATATGCTGCAAAGCGATTTGATTTCCGGTACACAGCTTTGTCTGGTGTTATATGACCAGGGTGTGTTAGAAGCGGATGATGCGACTTATTCAGCACTTCAGGCGGGACAGAAAAGTTCTTATGATTTTATGTTAGACAAAATCAACAGTTTGGAAATTACACCGGCACAGCTTGCATTAGACCCGTGTTCCGGTTCTATGGTTGTGACAAACGTAAAAACCGGAGAAATACTGGCATGTGTTACTTATCCAGGTTATGATAACAATCGTCTGGCAAATCAGATGGATACCGATTATTATTCAAAATTGTCCTCTGATTTATCAAGACCATTCTATAATAAGGCAACACAGCAGAAAACAGCACCTGGTTCTACTTTTAAACTTGTGACCGCTCTTGCAGGAATGGAAGAAGGCATTGCCACAAGTGATTATTATGTCAATTGTACTGGTTCGTTTACCAGAATTTCACCGGCAATTAACTGTTGGTATCATGCTGGTCATGGAACACTTGGAATTAAGGGTGCAATTAAAAATTCTTGTAACGTATTTTTCAATCAGCTTACTTATGAAATGGGAAAAGATAAGAATGGAGAATTTTCTGATTCCATTGGTCTTAGTAAACTGCAAAAATATGCAAAAATGTTCCAGTTAGATAAGGCCTCTGGAATTGAACTTCCAGAAGCAGAGCCGGAGGTAACAGATGAGGCAGCAATCGCTTCTTCTATTGGACAGGGAACAAATAACTATACGACTTCTCAGCTTGCCCGTTATGCGACCACAATCGCAAGCCGTGGAACAAGCTATTCGATTTCTTTGCTGGATAAGGTGACTGATTCTCAGGGAAATCTGGTTGAAGATTATACACCGAAAATTATTAACCAGATGGATGTTTCCGATTCTGAGTGGGATATCATTCATAATGGTATGAGAGAAGTGGTAGAAAACAATGCAGCATTTGATGATTTGGATTATGCGGTATCCGGAAAGACAGGTACTGCTGAAAATACAGGACATCCAAGTCATGGTTTATTTATTGGATTTACTCCATCCGATGACCCTGAAATTGCAATGGCAGTGCGTATTGCAAATGGATACAGTTCGACAAATGCAGCAGCAGTTGCAAAAGACGTCATTAAATATGAATATAATCTTGTAGATGAATCACAGTTGTTAAGCGGAACAGCTACTTCTGGAGAAAGCACAGCGCAGACAGACTAAACGATTCTATTGGGAGGATGGAACATGTGTGAAATTATTGTGATTACTTCCGGAAAAGGCGGTGTAGGAAAGAC
>JAIIAN010000165.1 GCA_022717655.1 Bacillota bacterium
ATTCTACATTATAGCACAGAAAATTATGGCTTGCACCTTTTATTTTTCCAGATTATAATGGTAACTGAACCTTTGTTACTGCCTGTTTTGCCCTATTGGCAAGACATTTTACACGCAGTAGCCTGTTCGTAAAAAAAGATACTCTCGGACTCTTCAAAGAAATATTGTAAAGTCCCTAAGAGTGCATAAAGAATTAAAGGAGATAAAATTATGGCAAATCCAATTGTAACCATCACAATGACAGATGGCAGTGTCATGAAAGCAGAATTATATCCAGAAGTTGCACCAAATACTGTAAATAACTTTATCAGTCTGGTAAAAAAAGGCTTCTATGACGGACTTGTATTCCACAGAGTTATCCGTGGATTTATGATTCAGGGTGGAGACCCGCAGGGAACAGGAATGGGTGGTCCTGGCTATTCCATCAAAGGAGAATTTACCTATAACGGTTTTTCCAATGATTTAAAACACACACCAGGTGTTCTTTCCATGGCACGTGCAATGGACCCGAACTCAGCCGGAAGCCAGTTCTTCATCATGCATGAAACTTCCCCTCATCTTGACGGCCAGTATGCTGCATTTGGAAAAGTAACTGATGGACTTGACGTCGTAAATAAAATTGCGGAAGTTCCAACTGACTACAGTGACCGTCCTCTTGAACCACAGATGATTCAGAGCATGACTGTAGATACTTTCGGAGTAGAGTATCCAGAACCGGAAACTGTATAATTCTGTTTTATTGGATGCAATTTCCTATAAAATTCTATGAAGCAAGAAGTCTTTCTTAAACGTTTTTAATCTTCGAAGGTAAGGACTTCTTTATCAAGAACGGCATAATACAGTTCTTTTTCTACCGTGACAGAAGCTTTTCCACTGGTTGCTTCCGTCACGGCTTTTTTTATTCGTTCTTCTTCCTTTTTCGGAACTAATACCTCAAATTCAACACTGTCTGTGTATCTTGAATCTAAAATTGGCAGATTTTCCTGTCCAAACAGATACTGAAGTTTGCCAACTCCATTATAGTCTGTTCCAACTAACAGACACACGCCATGATTTTTAGTAATTAAAACACTATTTTTTAAGCCTTCCTGCACGGCTTTTGAATATGCTCTTACGAGTCCTCCCGTTCCAAGCAGAGTTCCTCCGAAATATCTGGTTACTACAACAGCAATATTATATAATTCTTCCCCGAGCAGTACATCCAGCATCGGTTTTCCTGCGGTTCCCTGTGGTTCTCCGTCATCACTGCAACGCATAAATTCTTTTCTTTCTCCAATCACATAAGCATAGCAGTTATGTCTGGCATCCCAGTATTTCTTTTTTGTCTCTTCAATAAATTTTAAAGCTTCTTCTTCTGTCCTTACCAGACGGACTGTTGCGATAAATCGTGATTTTTTTTCTACGATTTCGCCCTCTCCTCCCTGATAAACGGTTTTATATTGTTCTAACATCTTTTTTATCCTTACCTATCTAATTCTTTTTAAATTTTCTTCATCATACCACAGAAATTTACAGGTGCAAAGCAATAATTTTCCCCTGAAAATCATCAAAAAGTGTGAATTTTATCAAGTTAGGCTTTATTTCGCACAGGGCATTTGCTATAATGAACCAGTAAAGGAGGCAAAATACATGAATTTTGGAAAACGTGCGACAAACAGAAAACGAAACGCCCTGTCCTCCCACTCCACAATGATAGGGAAAAAAGCAAATGTTTCTGTTCTGCGCATTCTGTTTATTTCACTGATTGCAGTTTTTACCATCTGCGTATGCATTGGGGTAGGAGCTTTCCGTGGTTTGATTGACAGCGCACCGGATATCAACGATGTCAATATCATGCCTGTCGGCTCGGCAACCTTTATTTACGATTCAAACGGCAATCAGCTTCAGAAACTCACTGCTCCTAATTCCAATCGTATGCCGGTATCGATTGACCAGATTCCACTCGACTTACAGCATGCGGTTGTTGCAATCGAAGATGAGCGATTCTACGAGCATAACGGAATTGACCTCCGCGGTATTATGCGTGCCGCTGTAAAAGGTATTACGCATGGATTCAATTTTTCAGAAGGTGCCAGTACCATTACACAGCAGCTTTTGAAAAACAATGTGTTTACCGACTGGACAAATGAATCCACAATTGAACGTTTCAAACGAAAATTTCAGGAGCAGTACCTTGCAGTCCAGTTAGAAAAGGAACTAAAAGACAAACAGACCATTCTTGAAAATTATTTGAACACAATCAACCTTGGGGACGGAAATTATGGAGTACAGGCTGCCGCACATGGATATTTTAATAAAGATGTCAGCGAACTGACTCTTTCCGAGTGTACAGTTCTCGCCGGAATCAGCCAGAATCCGACCCGCTATAATCCTGCTGCAAATCCTGAGGAAAATGCAAAACGTCGAAAAGAAGTACTCGACCACATGCTTGCCCAGAATTATATTACACAAGAACAATACGACGAATGTCTTGCTGACAATGTTTATGAGAGAATCCAACAGGTAGAGGCAGAAACTTCTCAGGAAGATACCACTTACAGTTATTTTGTCGATGAACTGACCAAACAGGTTGTCAGCGACTTAAAGACCCAGAAAGGGTATTCTGACCAGCAGGCTTACAACGCACTTTATAGTGGAGGACTTCGTATTTATACGACTCAAGACCCTAATATCCAGCAGATTTGCGATGAAGAATACTCAAATCCTGCCAACTTTCCTTCCGGTACACAGGTGGAACTGGAATATGCACTGACGATTCGCCGTCCAGACGGAACGGAAGAAAACTTCAGTCAGGAAATGATGCAGTCTTACTTCCAGCAGCAGGAAGGAGAAGATTTCAGTCTGCTCTTTGACAGCGCAGAACAGGCTCAAAATTATATTGACACTTACAAAGCAGCTGTTACCTACGACGGCTCTGAAGTTCTCTCTGAAAGCATTACAATGGCTCCTCAGCCACAGTCCTCTGTGGTAATTATGGACCAGCACACCGGATATGTAAAAGCGATTGTGGGCGGACGTGGAGAAAAGACCAGCAGTCTTTCCTTAAACCGTGCAACTTCTACTTTAAGACAGCCAGGTTCTACTTTTAAATTGGTATCCACTTATGCACCGGCTTTAAATGAATGTGGAATGACGCTTGCAACCACTTATACCGATAAACCAATCACTTATAAAGACGGTACACCGGTTAAAAATGCAACAAATTCCTATCGTGGAGAGACAACCATCCGCGAAGCAATCATTCATTCTATCAATACCGTAGCGGTTCAGTGCTTTACTGATGTCACTCCACAGCTTGGATACGAATATCTGAAGAAATTTGGATTTACCACTGTTTATGACAATATCAGTATTAATGGTAAGATTTATACCGATATTCAACAGCCAACTGCTCTCGGTGGTATTACACGTGGTGTCAGCAACCTGGAACTGACTGGTGCTTATGCCGCAATTGCCAATTCCGGAACTTATATCAAACCAATGTTTTATACCAAGATTCTGGACGAGGATGGAAATGTTGTCATCGACAATACTCCAGAAGAAAGAAAAGTTATCAAACCAAGCACTGCTTATCTTTTAACCAGTGCAATGGAAGATGTTGTAAGCGAAGGTACAGGTATAAGACTTCAGCTTTCCAATATGCATGTTGCAGGAAAAACTGGTACAACCGATACCTACAACGATGTCTGGTTTGCAGGATTTACCCCATATTACACCTGTACTATCTGGTCTGGATATGACGATAACACCAAGATTCCAGATACCGGAAATTACAGAACTTATCATCAGGATTTATGGAATCGTATTATGAGCCGGATTCATGAAAATCTCGAAGATAAAGATTTCGATAAACCGGCCACTGTCGGCGAAGCGACTGTCTGCAAAGACACAGGCATGCTTCCAACTTACAATTGTCCGACTGTAACAGAACTGTTTGATACCACAGAACTTCCAAACAAACGCTGTACCAAACACGGCGGTGGAGGCAGTAGTCGAAGCTACAGTTCAAGAAGTTCCTACAGTTATTCGAATAAGGATAACGACGAGGATGAAAATACCTTTTCTTATTCCTCTTATAATAATAATGACGAAGATGACTAAGCTGTAAACGTTAAAAAGACCCAGTTCTCGAAACCCTTGAGAACTGAGTCTTTTTTATTTTGTAATCTTTTTCATGATATTTTAAAATTATTTTTTTAATTATCTTTACTTAAAATCAGTTTTGCAGCTCCATAGATTCCAGCATCATTTCCCAGAGTTGCCAGTTTAATCGGGGTCTCTTTGCATGCAGTAAATGCATGTGCTTTATAAGATTTTTCTACTGCATCAATTAAAACCTGTCCGGCTTTTGACACACCACCACCGATTACAAATACATCAGGGTCAGAAACACAGGCAAATACAGCCAGTGCATTTCCAAAATAATCCGCAAATTTATCAACGATTTTTCCTGCCAGCGCATCGCCTTCTTTATAGGCATCAAATACATTTTTTGCAGAAACATTTTTCATGGTTCTAAGCACAGAATCTTCTGTTTCGCTTTCCAGTGCTTCTTTTGCAAGACGTGCAATACCGGTTGCAGAAGCATACTGCTCCAGACAGCCTTTATTTCCACAGTTGCATGCTTTGGTTTCTGCTGGATTTACAAACGCATGACCGATTTCTCCGCCTGCTCCATGTGCTCCGGTTACAATTTTTTCATTGACGATAATTCCACCGCCTACACCGGTACCTAAGGTTACCAGAATCAGGTTTTTAGAACCCTGTCCGCCACCTTTCCACATCTCACCAAGTGCAGCAACATTGGCATCATTTCCTGCTTTTACTGCAAGTCCGGTTAAATCTCCCAGTTCTTTTTCAATATTTTTTCTTCCCCAGTGAAGATTTACGGCGCATGGAATTTCACCGGTCTCCTCTACCGGTCCTGGTACACCGATTCCAACACCAGCAACTTCTGCCTTATCAATTTTCTTTTCTTCAATCTTTGCAAGAATTGTTGCTGCGATATCTGGAAGAATCGCCTCTCCATTATTTTCTGTACGGGTTACAATCTCCCATTTTTCTTCTACTGTTCCATCTGTCTGAAACAGTGCACATTTTACCGTTGTACCTCCAAGGTCAATTCCAAAACACCACTTTGCCATTACTCATCTTCCTCTTTTCTCTTTTTTGACATATTTTCCTGTACACGACGATACAGTTCCTGTGCCGCATTATAGCCCATTTTCTTCTGTCTGTGATTAACCGCAGCAGACTCTACAATGACAGCCAGATTTCTGCCTGGACGAATTGGCAGAGAATGGCATACCACACGATTTCCTAAGAATTCGGTATACTCTTCTTCCAATCCAAGACGGTCATATTCTCTGTCTTTATCCCATTCTTCGAGTTTGATAACCAAATCGATAGACTGGGTATCTTTTACACTTTCTACACCAAACAGAGTCTTTACGTCGATAATTCCGATACCACGCAGTTCAATAAAGTGACGGGTGATATCCGGTGCAGAACCAACCAGTGTTGCATCGCTGACACGACGGATTTCTACAACATCATCGCTGACCAGACGGTGTCCACGTTTAATTAATTCCAGAGCGGCTTCACTCTTACCGATTCCACTTTCTCCCATAATCAGCACGCCTTCACCATATACATCAACCAATACACCATGAATGGAAATACATGGTGCAAGTTCTACATTTAACCAGCGGATAATCTCTGCCATAAAAGTAGACGTTGTCTGGTCTGTTACAAAAACAGGCACATCATATTTGATTGCAAGCTCAATCATATCTTCATCCGGTTCTGTCTTTGTACTGAAAATTACACACGGAATTTTGCTTGCAACAAAACGCTCAAATGCTTCAATCTTCTTTTCTCTGGATAAATGCAGAAGATATGTGTATTCTACATATCCGATAATCTGAACTCTTTCATTTTCAAAATGTTCCAGATAGCCGGTCAGCTGTAAAGCCGGTCGGTTAATATCCGGCAGGGTAATTCTCTTTTTCGAGATATCCACATCCGGTGTTTTATTATGCAGGTTTAATTCCTGCACCATTTTGCTTAATTGTACACCTTTCACGCTTAAAGCCTCCTTGTTTTCCCTGCACGCAAAATCAAAAGAATGTTTAATCGAATTAAACCCCTTCTTTGCACACATTCGCTTTGATAATAGTTTATCATAAGGCGTTTAGAAGTTCAACTGCAACCACATCGAGAATTTATTTTCACACCGTAGTTTTATGAAAAAAGTCATAGACTGCCTGCGCCGACTTTTCATTCATCGAAGAAACTTCCGCCAGTTCTTCGACTGTTGCCTCTTTTATTTTTTCCACACCCATAAAATGCTTCATCAACGCTTTTCTTCTTGCCGGACCAATCCCTGCAATCTCATCAAGCACAGAATGAACCTGATTTTTGCTTCTAAGAGAACGGTGATATTCAATCGCAAATCTGTGTGCTTCATCCTGAATTCTTGTAATCAGACGAAAGGCTTCACTGTTTGTCTCAATCGGAATTTCCTGATTTTGATAATAAAGACCTCTCGTTCTATGTTTATCATCCTTTACCATTCCACAAACCGGAATCTCAAGATTTAGTTTTTCAAGCACTAATAACGCAGAATGAACCTGTCCTTTTCCTCCATCCATCAAAATCAAATCCGGAAACTTCGTAAAACTTCCATACTGTTCTTCCTGATTTTTTTCTTCCT